>CANJKD010000090.1 GCA_947474415.1 Burkholderiales bacterium
CGTGCCTGGAAACGTCAAGCCACTCTGGAATGAAAGACCGCAGCATGAACAGCAAGTTTCTCTATGTCGCGACCATCGCCGTGTCGTTGCTCAGCACATTGGCCATGGCCGATCAAGGCGTGGTGAGCCGCTCGCAAGTCAAGGCCGAACTCTCGCAGGCCATCGCCAACGACACGCTGCAACGCACCGACTACGACGACGCCGCGCTGATCGCACGTCGCGCCAACGCGCACACCGCCTCGGCGACCTATGCCCAAGAGGTGAAGGCTGCGCTGTCGCCCGGCGCGTCCTGATCACGCCGCCCGCAGTCAATTCGCACAGGCCGCATTCGGGCTGCCTCTCTCATGGACGCAAGAAGGCAAGCTCATCAAAACCGAAGGCTCACCGGATGAGCTACCTCACGGCGATGATGGGTGCTTCGATCACTGCCCCACCCGCTGAACCGTGAAGACGACCCGCAACGGGCTCTTGCTGCTGGTGGGCGACGGCCTCTCCGTCTTCGGCAGCTGGATCGACTTCCTCGCCATCCTGACGCTGGCCGCTTACCAGTTCCATTTTTCGCCCTACCAGATGGCCGCCGTGAGCGCCGCCGGCTTGTTGCCCGGCATCCTGGCGGCACCGGCTATCGGCCGCTGGTGTGACCGCGCGAACCCGCAGCACATCCTGTTGCTGTCGATCATGGCCCGCGTCGCCACCACCGGCGCCCTTCTGTTTTGCCACGACTACACGGTATTCATCGCCCTGGTCGGCCTGCGCTGCGTCTTTGCCACGGTCGCGCCACCAGCCATCAACGTGGTGGCGGTGCGTTGCATCGCGCCAGCCGAGCGGCCCCGGTTCTATTCGCTGCTGAATGTGCTGAACAACGCGGCCAAGGTGCTCGCGCCGGCCATCGGCACGATCTCCAGCTCGCTGACCAGCGAAGCCGTGGCGCTGTTGATGTCGCTCGTGTTCTCGGCGGCCTCGGCCTCGGCCTGCGCCTTTGCCTTGATCCGTTTGGCCCCAGCGGCCGAGCCGGGCGCAGCAGCACAGCCACGCCCGAACGCCAGCACGGCGAGAATGCAGCCCCATGTTCGCCTTCTTCGAAACCCGCATCCACCCGACCGCGGCGCCCGCCAGTGCACCGCCGTCGGGCCTGCTCGCGTTCTACTGGCACTTTGTTCGCCAGACGCGCGGCCTGTACCTGGCGATGCTGGCCACCGGCCTGGGCGTGGCGCTGATCGACACGCTGATCCCGGTCTTCATCGGCAAGCTGGTGGCGCTGATGCAAGCCACCGACCGCGCCGCCGCCTTCCACGCCGCCACACCGGCGCTGCTGGCGATGGCCGCCACGCTGCTGGTCGGCCGCCCCGCCGCGATGCTGGCCGACAGCCTGGTGCGCAACAACGCCGTGGTGCCGGGCGTGACGAGTCTGATCCGCTGGCAAAGCCACTGGCATGTGGTGCGCCAGAGCTGGCCGTTCTTCCAGAATGACTTCGCCGGCCGCATCGCGAACCGCGTCATGCAGACCAGCAACTCGCTGCGCGAGTGCGTCGTCAGCAGCATTCGCGCACTTTGGTACATCGCGATCTATGGTGTCTCGTCGCTGCTGCTGATGGCCTCGGCCGACTGGCGCCTGGCTGTGCCCACCGTGCTCTGGTTCGCCGGCTACTTCTTCTTCCTGCGCCACTTCGTGCCGCTGATGCGCGACCGTGCCAAGACCAGCTCCGAACTGCGCTCGCTGGTGATGGGCCGGGTGGTCGACAGCTACACCAACATCCTCACCGTCAAGCTGTTCGCCCGCTCACGTGACGAAGACAAGTACGTGCGCGACGTGATCGACGACCACACCGTCGCCATCGCGGCGCACATGCGCGGCACCACGCGCTTCATGGCAACGCTGGCGGCGATGAACATGCTGCTGCTGGTGAGCACGGCCGCGATCGGCATCACGCTGTGGGCGCAGGGCCAGGTCAGCGCCGGGCTGGTGGCCACGGCCCTGCCGCTGGCCTGGCAGATCGCCAGCGTGGCGGGCTGGGTGAGCTGGGAAGTGACCGGCATATTCGAGAACGTCGGCGTGGTGCAGGAAGGCATGGAAACCATCGCCGTTCCGCACACCTTGACCGACGTGGCCGGCGCGGGTGAGCTGGACGTCCCCCATGGCGAATTGCGCTTCGAGCACCTGACCTTCACCTATGGCCGCGCCGACGGCAAGCGCGTGCTCGACGACCTGAACCTCGTCATCCAGCCCGGCGAACGCGTCGGACTCGTCGGCCGCTCCGGCGCGGGCAAGACGACGCTCGTGAACCTGCTGCTGCGCTTTCATGAAGTCGAGCAGGGCAGCATCCGCATCGACGGCCAGAACATCGCCCAGGTGACGCAGGAAAGCCTGCGCGCGGCCATCGGCATGGTCACGCAAGACACCTCGCTGCTGCACCGCTCGGTCGCTGCGAACATCGGCTACGGCCACCCCGATGCAACGCCCGACGAGATCGCCACCGCCGCCCGCAAGGCGCAGGCCCACGACTTCATCGTCGACCTGAGCGACTGGAAGGGCCGCACCGGCTACGACGCCCATGTGGGCGAGCGCGGCGTGAAGCTCTCCGGCGGCCAACGCCAGCGCGTGGCCATCGCCCGCGTGGTGCTGAAAGACGCGCCCATCCTGGTGCTCGACGAAGCCACCTCGGCGCTCGACAGCGAAGTGGAACTGGCGATCCAGGAGCAGTTGCTCGGCCTGATGGAAGGCAAGACCGTGATCGCGATCGCGCACCGGCTGTCGACCATCGCGCGCATGGACCGGCTCGTCGTGCTCGAGCAGGGCCGCATCGCCGAGCAGGGCACGCACGACGAATTGCTGCGCCTCGATGGCCATTACGCGAAGCTGTGGAAGCACCAGTCGGGCGGTTTTCTGCCTGCCGACTCGCGCGCCGCCACGTTCGACAATGCCAACCCCATCGTCGATGAAGCCGCACCCGACGAGATGCGCAGCGCGGAGCAACCCGAACCCAACACCGCCGCCGATCCAGTGCCGGTGAAAGCCTGAGCGGAACCCGCACACCATGTTGCGAATCACTGAACTCCGCTTGCCGCTGGGCCATGCCGACGACGCGCTGCGCCCGGCCATCGTCACGCGTCTGGGCGTGGCCGATACGGACCTGCTCACGTTCTCCGTCTTCAAGCGCAGCTACGACGCGCGCAAGAAGAGCGCGGTCCAGCTGATCTACACCGTCGATTGCGAGCTGCGCGACGAAACCGCGGTGTTCGCCCGGCTCGCCGGCCAGCAGCACGTCAAGCCCACACCCGACACCGGCTACCATTTCATCGGCCATGCGCCGGCCGGCATGGCGGGCAAGCGGCGCCCGCTGGTGATCGGCTTCGGCCCCTGCGGCATCTTCGCTGCGCTGATCCTCGCGCAGATGGGCCTGCGGCCGATCGTGCTGGAGCGCGGCCGCGCGGTGCGAGAACGCACCAAAGACACCTGGGGCCTGTGGCGCCAGGGCGTGCTCGACCCCGAGTCGAACGTGCAGTTCGGTGAAGGCGGCGCCGGTACGTTTTCGGATGGCAAGCTGTGGAGCCAGATCAGCGACCCGCGCCACCTGACGCGCAAGGTGCTCACCGAGTTCGTGCGCGCCGGTGCGCCCGATGAAATCATGTTCGTCGCCAAGCCGCACATTGGCACCTTCCGGCTTGTCGGTGTGGTCGAGAAGATGCGCGCCGAGATCGAATCACTGGGCGGCCAGGTGCGCTTCGGCCAGCGCCTGACCGATGTGCTCATCGAAGGTGGGCACATCCGCGGCGTGACCCTTGCCAGCGGCGAACAGATCGCCGCCGACCAGGTGATCCTCGCGCTCGGCCACAGCGCGCGCGACACCTTCGCGATGCTGCACGAGCGCGGCGTGCACATGGAAGCCAAGCCGTTCTCGGTCGGCTTTCGCATCGAGCACCCGCAGTCCGTCATCGATGCTGCGCGCTTCGGCCCGAACGCCGGCAACCCCATCCTTGGCGCGGCCGACTACAAGCTGGTGCACCACGCGAAGAATGGCCGCTCGGTCTATAGCTTCTGCATGTGCCCCGGCGGCATGGTGGTAGCGGCCACCTCGGAGGCGGGCCGCGTCGTCACGAATGGCATGAGCCAATACTCACGCAACGAGCGCAACGCCAACGCCGGCATCGTCGTCGGCATCACGCCGCAAGACTATCGGCAGGACGGCCGACACGACGGCGTGGTGAACCCACTCGACGGCATCGCGTTCCAGCGCCATTGGGAATCGCGCGCCTTCGAACTCGGTGGTGGTGGCTATCGGGCACCGGCGCAACTCGTCGCCGACTTCATCAAAGGCCAGCCCTCGGCCGTGCTCGGCAACGTGCTGCCGTCATACCAACCCGGCGCGCATTTGACCGACCTCGGCCAACCAGGCAACAGCAGCCTGCCAACATATGCCATCGAAGCGATCCGCGAGGCGCTGCCGGCGTTCGAGCGCCAGATCAAGGGCTTCAACCGCCCCGACGCGGTGCTCACCGGGGTCGAGACGCGCACCTCGTCGCCGCTGCGCATCACGCGCGGGCGCGACCTGCAAAGCCTGAATGTGCGCGGCCTGTACCCGGCCGGTGAAGGCGCGGGGTATGCCGGCGGCATCATGTCGGCGGGCGTCGACGGGATCGAGGTGGCGGAGGCGCTCGGTGCGGCCATACTGGGTGCACAATCGAATGCATCACATGTATAGCAAATGGGTGAATCATGCTCGCGCTGCGACTGCCCGAAGACCTGGAAGCCCGCCTCGATGCGCTGGCCAAAAAGACCGGTCGAACCAAGAGTTTTTACGCACGCGAGGCCATTTCGGAATACATCGATGACCTCGAAGACCTGTACCTCGCGCAAAAGCGTTCGGCGCTGCGTGAACGCGGCAAGACCCTGACGGTGCCGCTGGCCGAGGTGGAGAAGTTGCTTGGCCTGGCGGATTGAGTTCGACCCCGCAGCGGCCAAGGAACTCACCAAGCTCGACAAACCCGTCGCGCGCCGCATCGTGCAGTTTTTGCGCGAATGTGTTGCCCCACTCGACGACCCGCGCAGCCTCGGTGAAGCACTGCGCGGCGATCAACTCGGCGGGTTCTGGAAGTACCGGCTGGGCGACTACCGCGTCATCACCGAGATCGTGGACCGCCGGGTCATGATCATCGTGCTGCGGCTGGGGCACCGGCGCGAGGTGTATCGGAAGTAGGTTCCGCGCATCGCAACGTGCATCAAGCGCAGGCCGCCATCACCTGCGCCACCGCCGCCGTCAGTTTCTTGCCGTACGGCACATGCAGGAACTCGTTCGGCCCGTGCGCATTGCTCTTCGGGCCGAGCACGCCGCAGACCAGCATCTGCGCCGCCGGGAAGCTCTTCTGCAGCATGCTCATCAACGGGATCGTGCCGCCCTGGCCGATGTAGCCGCAGGGCGCGCCGTAGTGCGCCTGCGATGCGCCGTTCAGCGCGTCTTCCAGCCAGGGTGCGAGGCTGGGCGCGTTCCAACCGGTCGCGCCCAGCGCGCCGGCCCGGCCATCGGGCGCGAACGTGACCTTCGCGTTGTAGGGCGCGTTGTCCTCGAGCAGCGTCTTCAGGCGCAGCGCCGCTTCGTTGCCTTCGATCAGCGGCGGCAAACGCAGGCTGAGCTTGAACGCTGTGTAGGGGCGCAGCACGTTGCCGGCGTTGCCGAGGTCCGGGAAGCCATCGACGCCGGTCACGCTCAGCGTCGGCTTCCAGGTGCGGTTCAGCAGCGCCTGCAGCGGGTCGGTGGTGGTGGGCAGCGTGGCACCGCCGTCAGCACCACAGGCCCAGGGAAAGCGCTTCCAGACCTCGTTGCCGAGAATCTGCGCGGTGGCGCGAGTCTGCTCGATGCGGTCGGCAGGAATGTCGCAATGAAAGCTCTGCGGCAGCAGTTCGCCGGTGGCGCTGTCCTCCAACCGGTCGAGCACCTGGCGCAGGATGCGGAAGCTCGACGGCACCAGGCCGCTCGAATCGCCCGAGTGCACGCCTTCGGTCAATATTTCGACCTTCAGCACGCCGCTCACCATGCCGCGCAGGCTGGTCGTCAGCCACAACTGGTCGTAGTTGCCGGCGCCGCTGTCAAGGCACACCACCAGGCTGACATTGCCCAGGCGCGGCTTCAGTGCATCGATATAGGCCGGCAGGTCGAACGAGCCGCTTTCCTCGCAGCTTTCGATGATGCCGACACAGCGCGGGCGCGGAATGCCTTGCGCGTCGAGCGCCATGATCGCGGTGATGGACGCATACACCGCATAGCCGTCGTCGGCGCCGCCGCGGCCGTAGAGCAGGCCGTCCACATACTTCGGCGTCCAGGGCCCGAGGTCGTTGCGCCAGCCGTTGAACTCGGGCTGCTTGTCGAGGTGGCCGTAAAGGCAGATGGTGTCGGCACCGGCTTCATTGCCACCGGCCTTGGTAGCAGGCACCTCGAAGAAGATGACCGGCGTGCGGCCCTCGATGCGCACCACCTCCAATTTCAGCCCGGCGACCTGCTTGCTTTCGACCCACGTGGCGGCGTCGCGGATCACCTTCTCGATGAAGCCGTTCTCGGCCCAGTCGGCGTCGAACATCGGGCTCTTCGCGGGGATCGCGATGTAGTTCGTCAGCATCGGGACGATGTCGTCGTCCCAGGCACGGTTGGCGAAGGCGGCAAGCGCGCCGGCTTCATCGGGCTGCACCGGCAGCAGGGGGTCGCGTGCGTTCATGGCGGACTCCGTTCAGGGCGGGAATGCGAGTGTAGGACTTCAGCGGTGTCGCACCCGCCCGAGCGCTTGCCAGCACCCGGCCCTTCGCCAGGCGGGCCAGAGTGCGCCGGCACGCCTACCTGTCCGGCCTCAGCCATGCGGCCACGGCAGCGAACACCTCGGCCTGCTCGGGCTCGTTGAAGATCTCGTGGAAGAGCGTCGGAAACACCTGCGAGGTCACCACGCCCGTGGGCGCCGCGGCAGCAAATGCCGCGCTGCCGGCCGGCACCACGCAGCGGTCGCTGCCGGCATAGAGCAGCAGCGTCGGCAGCGTCCAGCGCGCCGCGTTCGCCCGCACGAACGTGGCCCCATCGACGAAGAAGCGCGCCAGCCTCGGCGTGATGCGGTCGTGCACCAGCGGGCTCGTCCCATAGGCCTTGACGACCGCCGGGTCGCGCGAAATCCACGCCGGTTTCAGGCCGTTGCCAAGCGCCAGGTTCGGCGCCAGCGGGCCCAGCACAGACAGCAGCAGTTTCTGCGCCGCGCTCATGCCCGCATCGAGCGCCGGCGACGACAACAGCAAGGCATCGACCGGCCGGAACCATGCCGGTGCGGGTGAACCTTCGAGCCCGCCGGCAACGAAGCGAGCGGCCACCAGGCCGCCCATGCTATGGCCGAGCAGGAGCAGCGGGCCGGGGTGCGCAGCGCGCACCGCGTCAATCACGAGCGCCAGGTCGGTGAGCAGGCTGTCGGGCTGCGCCAGCGCGCCACGCGCACCTTCACTGGCGCCGTGGCCACGCTGGTCATAGCCCACCACAGAGTAGTCGCTTCGGTTCAGCTGCGCCGCCACGTGCGCGTAACGGCCGATGTGCTCGCCCAACCCGTGCACCATCAGCACCGTGCCGCGCGCCTCGGCGCACGGCCATTCACGCAGTTGCAGGGTCAGGCCATCGGCAGTGGTGAGAGTCGGGTTCATGCGCCGCAGTGTAGGCATACTGACCGCATTCATCAGGACCGCTCATGAACGACTTCTTCAGCTTGGAAACGACCGACGGCATCGCCCACC
>CANJKD010000091.1 GCA_947474415.1 Burkholderiales bacterium
GCAGGCGGCCGCCGCAGCGTTGGCCGAACGCGCTGCTCCTCAAGACGCCGCCTGGGCGCAAGACACCTCGGGCTTCGGCGTCTAGCGCCTGGCCGCCGAGATGGCCACCGCCTGCCGTTCGGCCGCGCCAGCCACCTTGGCGGGCGGCCTCAGCCCGGCACGCTGGCTGCGCCGCGGCGGCCGGCGCTGAGCTGACGGTTGCATTGGCCGCGCCGGTCACGGCGCCGACATCCGCAGCAGTTCTCCGCCCTCGCTGACCTGGTCGCCAGCCGCATAAAGCAGTTCCTCGATCCGGCCGTCGCGCGGCGCGGTGATGGTGTGCTCCATCTTCATCGCCTCCATCACCGCCAACGGCTGGCCGAGCTTCACGGCTTCACCCACCGCCGCCAGGAAAGCGATCACCTTGCCGGGCATCGGCGCCGTGAGCCGGCCGCCTGCGGCAGCGCCATCGGCCGAATGGGCGACGGGATCGAACTCGTCGACCACCGCCGAACCGTCTGGCGAGAACACGCTGAAGCGTTCGCCGGTGGCGTAGACGCCAAGCGTCCAGCGGCGCTCGCCCAGGGTCACGTCGTGCCGGTTCGCGCCGGCCCCGTCGCCGGCCCGCTGCAGCGCCTTGAATGGCCAGCGCTGCGTGCCCATCACCAGCGTCTGCGCGCCGTTGTTGCCGACGTTGCTGCGTTCGAGAGAGAAGAAGTGATGGGCGCCCTGCGACTGGATGTCGAAGCGCCGCGTGGCGCTGCCGTGCAGGCGCCAGCCGTCGCGGCGCGACCACGGGTCGGCGCCTGCTAGCGCCGCCTCGGCCGCGAGCGCATGCGCCACCACGCCGGCCGCCGCCACTTCGAGAGGCAGCGGTGCGGCGTCGAACAGCACGGCGCGCTCGCGCTCGATCAACGCGGTGTCGAGGTCGGCATTCGCGAACGACGCGCTGGCCGCCACGCGGCGCAGGAAGGCCACATTGGTGTGCAGGCCGACGATGTGGGTGGCGGCCAGTGCCACATCGAGCCGCGCCAGCGCCTGCGCACGGTCGGCGCCCCAGACGATGAGCTTGGCAATCATCGAGTCGTAGAACGGCGAGATGGCGTCGCATTCACGCACACCGGCGTCGACGCGAACCGGCGCGGCATCGTGGAAGGGTTCGCCGTCGGCGTTGCGTGCGAAGGCGACGTGTTCAGGCCAGCGCGCCACCGCGAGCGTGCCGGTGGCGGGCAGGAACTGCGCATCGGGGTTTTCGGCGCAAATGCGCGCCTCGATCGCGTGGCCGTGGATGCGCAATTCGGCCTGCTTCAGCGGCAAGGGCTCGCCGCTGGCCACGCGCAGTTGCCACTCCACCAGATCGATGCCGGTGATCGCTTCGGTGACAGGGTGCTCGACTTGCAGCCGCGTGTTCATCTCCATGAAGAAGAAGCGCAGGTCGCCGTCGGCGGTCGTCTCGGCGATGAACTCGACGGTGCCCGCACCCACATAACCCACGGCTTTCGCTGCGGCCACGGCGGCGGCGCCCATCTCGGCCCGACGCGCCTCGCTCATGCCGGGGGCAGGCGCTTCTTCGAGCACCTTCTGGTGGCGGCGCTGCACCGAGCAGTCGCGCTCGAACAGGTAGACGCAGTCGCCGAACGAATCGCCGAAGACCTGGATCTCGATGTGGCGCGGGCGCGTGACATAACGCTCGATCAGCACCGCGTCGTCGCCGAAGCTGTTGCTGGCCTCGCGCTTGCATGACGCCAATGCGGCGTCGAACTCGCCGGTCGTGGTGACGATGCGCATGCCCTTGCCACCGCCGCCCGCGCTGGCCTTGATCAGCACCGGGTAGCCGATGCGGTCGGCTTCGGCGCGCAGCATCTGCGGGTCTTGCCCGGCGCCGTGGTAGCCCGGCACCAGCGGCACGCCGGCCTTTTCCATCAGTTGCTTGGCCTCGGCCTTCAGCCCCATCGCCTTGATGGCCGACGGCGGTGGGCCGATGAACACCAGGCCGGCGTCGGCGCAAGCCTGCGCGAAGCCTTCGTTCTCGCTCAGGAAGCCGTAGCCGGGGTGCACCGCCTGCGCGCCGGTGGCCAGCGCCGCAGCGATGACGCGGTCGCCACGCAAATAACTTTCCTTCGGTGACGAGGCGCCGATGTGCACCGCCTCGTCGCACGCGAGCACATGCTTGGCGTTCGCGTCGGCATCGGAATACACGGCGACGGTGCGTAGCCCCAAGCGGCGCGCCGTGGCCGCCACCCGGCAGGCAATCTCACCGCGATTGGCGATCAGAATCTTGTTGAACATGGAAACCTCACACTGAAACTACACAGACGGCCTGGCGGCCGCGAACAGATTCGACACACGGCGTGCGAGCTGGCGCACGTATTTCGCCAGCACCCACGTCAACACGACCATCACCACCAGCGCCACCGCCAACGCCGCGAAGAACAGCGCCGGGTGCGCCCACGACAGCCACAGCGAAGCCGGCACCAGCCCGTCGCCGAGCAGCGACATCGCGACGTTCGAGAACGGCTCGGGCGAGGTGTTCAGCGCGGCGCGCGTGGTGGCCTTCGCGATGTGGCTGGTGGCGGCCAGCGTGCCGCCCATCAGCGCGGCGGCCATCGCCCAGCTCGAGGCGTCGGCGCCGAACACCGCTGCCGCCAGCGCCGCGCCGGCGGGAATGCGCACCACCGAGTGGACCAGATCCCAGAGCGTGTCGACGCCCGGGATCTTGTCGGCGATGAACTCGATGCTCAGCATGAACCCGCTGGCTCCTAGCATCACCGGGCTTTGCAGCAGCTTCAGCCCCGACGGCAGCTCGACCCAGCCGAGGAAGCCTGCCATGCCAGTCAGGAACACGACCGCGTACAAGCGCAGCCCGCTGGCCCAGCCCAACGCGGCGGCGATGGCCAGCAGCGAGGCCGTGTCGAGGGGCAAGCCAGCCATCACGCCTCAAGCCACCCCGGCTTGCGCTTGTTCAGGAAGCTCTGCACGCCCTCGCGGCCTTCATCGCTGGCGCGGATGTCGGCGATGCGGCGCGCGGTCTCGGCGCGCAGTTCGGGGCTGACGGCCAAGCCCGCGACGTCCTGCACCAGCAGCTTGCAGGCGCGCGTGGCCATCGGCCCGTTGGCCACCAGCGTGGCGACGATTTCGTCGACCTTCGCGTCCAGCCCATCGGCCGCGCACAGCTCGTGCACGAAGCCCATCGCGTGCGCCTGCGCGGCGCTGAAGCGCTCGGCGGTGACGAAGTAGCGGCGCGCCGCCTGCTCGCCCATCGCGCGGATCACGTACGGGCTGATCGTGCCGGGCAGCAGGCCGAGCCGGGCCTCGCTGAGGCAGAAGTTGACGTTGTCGGCTGCGACCAGTACGTCGCACACCGCCGCCAGACCCACGCCGCCGGCATAGCAGTCGGCGTGGATGCGCCCGACCACCGGCACCGGGCAGCGGTAGATGGCCCACAGCATGTCGGCGAGCTGCTGCGCGTCGGCACGGTTCTGCTCCCAGTCGAAGCCGGCCATCGAGCGCATCCAGCCCAGGTCAGCGCCGGCGCAGAAGGCCTTGCCATGGCCGCCGAGCACGATCACGCGCAGGCTGGCGTCTTGTGACAGCTGGCTGAACACCTGCGTCAGCTCGGTGATCGAATGCGCGTTGAACGCATTGCGCACCTCGGGCCGGTTGAGGAACACGCGAGCCACATGGGCCGAGGGGCGCTGCACGTCGATCAGGGTGGGGTTCATCGTTCTGGGGCTCCTCGGTCTGGTGTTCCTTGACCGGCGCATTCGATGAGCCGCTCGCGCAAGCGATCACGCTCGGGTTCGAGTTCGGTGTTCAACGCAACGCTGTTCGACACGCCTTGCGCGAAACGCGGGAAGCACACCGCATGCTCGCCGACCAGCAGGTGGTTCAGCGTGCCATGCACGCTCTTGAAGAACAGGCCGGCATCGCGCCGGTAATCACCGTCGGACAAGGCGTCGACATGAACGCAGAGCTTGCGCACTGCCCACAGCTTGTAGCGCGCCAGCTTGGCAAAATGGTCGTTGAATCGCATCGTTCCGGCTGCTGCGTCAATACCGCTTCGCGACTTCGTCGAGCATCACTTCGGTGGCACCGCCGCCGATCGCGAGCACGCGCGCATCGCGCCACAGCCGTTCGATTTCGGTGTCGCGCATATAGCCCATGCCGCCGTGGAACTGCTGGCAGGTCTGCACGACTTCGTTGACGAGTTCACCGGTCAGCGCCTTCAGCATCGACACCTCCTGCACCACGTCTTGCCGCTGCGTGACGCGCCAGGCGCAGTGGTACATGAACGAGCGCGCGGCGCGCACCTTGGCGTCGAGCATCGCCAAGCGCTGGCGGATCGTCTGCTTGTCGAACAGCGTGCTGCCGAAGGCCTGACGCTGGCGCACATGCGCCAGCGTGATCTTCAGCGCCTGGGTGCAGTGACCGACCGCCATCGCCGCCAGCGCGATGCGCTCGGTCTGGAAGTCCTTCATCACCGAATAGAAGCCCTTGTTCTCCTCGCCGAGCAGGTTCGCGGCGGGGATGCGGCAGTTGTCGAACACCAACTCGGCGGTGTCGGACGACAGCCAGCCGCTCTTCTTCAGCGAGCGCCCCACCGTGAAGCCCGGCGTGCCCTTCTCGACGATGAACATCGACATGCCATGGCGTGCAGTGGTGGTCTTGGCGGCGATGAAGTACAGGTCGGCGTGCACGCCGTTCGTGATGAACATCTTCGTGCCGTTCAGCACCCAGTCGTCGGCGCCGCCCTGCGTGTCACGAACCGCCGTGGTCTTGATGCCGGCCACGTCCGAGCCCGCACCCGGCTCGGTGATGCCGACCGCCGTGATGGTGCGCCCGGCGATCACGCCCGGCATGTAGCGTGCCAACTGAAGCGCGTTGCCGGCGTGGTGCAGGTGCGGGCTGGCCATGTCGGTGTGCACGAGCACGGTGATGATGAAGCCGCCGAAGGTCGATTGCGACAACGCCTCGGCGAACACCAGGTTCGTCAGCGCATCGGCCTCTGCCCCGCCGTGCTCGCTGGCGTACATCAGGCCGAACAGGCCGGCATCGCCCAGTCTGCGCAGCACCTCGCGCGGCGTGAAGCCGGCTTCTTCCCAGGCCAGCGCGTGTGGCTCGACCTCACGCGAAATGAAGCGCGTGATCTGATCGCGCAACAGTTCGTGTTCGGGGGTGATGTAGATGCTGTCCATGCGGCTGCTGCCCGGTGGGAATTCGTTGTACCGTGTGGCGGTTGCTAGCGGTCAACCGGGTTCGTGGATCCAGCGCCACATCAACTCGTCTTCCGCGTCGGTGCGCTCACCGTCACGCACATAGCCGATGCGTTCGAGCAGCCGCCATGAGGCGATGTTGTCCGGCCGCGTGAGCGCGACCACCCGGCGCGCGCCATGCGCCAGTGCCTCTATCGTCAATCCGCGCGCCGCTTCCGTGCCCAATCCACGCCGGTGCCACGCCGGCGCCATGCCGTAGCCGATCTCGACCTCGTCATCCGCAGTGGGCGGTGCCTTCACGCCGCCGCCGCCGACCACGCGCTGGCCATCGAGCACGTACAGGCGCGTGCTCAGCACGCTCGCCCAATCGGGCGCGGCCTGCATGTTCAGCAGGGCGCGTTCGTAGATGAACGCAGGCGCGCAGGCGTCGGCTTCGAGGATCAGCGCATGACGGGCAGCGAACGCTTCCGGCGCGACGATCAGCTCGCGCACGTCGCGTTCGGTCAGGGGCATCAGGGTGAGGTTCATGCGGGCCGTTTCGCGATTCAATGAATCAGTGACTCAGTGACTCAGTGACTCAGTGGATCATTTTTGCCAGCCACGCAGGCCGCGCAGGTTTTCGAATGCATCGAAGTCACGGTCGCGGTGCAGCAAGGCGTAGTCGCGCTCGATGCAGAAGGTGGCCAACAGCGCGTTGAACGCGCTGCGAACCGTGGTGCCCAATGCTCGCAGGCTGCGATAGTGCTGCGCAGCGGCCAGCGTCAGTTCGGTGCCGCCGCTCGCCTCAACGCTGAGCGATTCCATCAGCCGCCGCGCCTGGCGGTAATCGCGTTCGTGGCGAAAGCCGCGCAACACCTCGAACAACACGAGGTCGGGCACGACCAGCGTGACCTCACCGTGATCGAGCAGCTGACCGAGCACCTGCGCTGCCGGGTCATCAGCGGCATTGAAGAAGTCGATCCAGACACCGGAATCAACGACCAGCACGGCGCTTCCCCGGCGCGGGCTCGCGCGCGGCGACCACGGCTTGGCCTTCGGCCGGCGCGGTCCAGTCGATGCGCTCGTCGCCTTCCCACTTGAGTTTGCCGCGCCACTTCAGGATCTCGCGATACGCGGCCTGCCGGGCGAGGAGCTTCAGCCCGGCCTCGACTGCGTCTTTCTTGGTCTTGTACGGCCCGGCCTTCATGGCATCCGCCATGAGCTTTTCATCGATGACGATGTTGGTACGCATGATGTGTATGATGTTATTAATCAATGCACATCGTACATCACATCCGGAAGATGCCGAACTTCGCATCCGGAATCGGCGCATTCAGGCTCGCCGAGAGCGCAAGCGCGAGCACGCGGCGGGTGTGCGCGGGGTCGATCACGCCGTCGTCCCAGAGCCGGGCGCTGGCGTAATACGGGTGTGCCTGGTGCTCGAACTGGTCGAGGATGGGCTGCTTGAACGCGCCCTCTTCTTCCTTGCTCCACGCGCCGCCCCTGGCCTCGATGCCATCGCGCTTCACGGTCGCGAGCACGGCGGCGGCCTGTTCGCCGCCCATCACGCTGATGCGCGCGTTGGGCCACATCCAGAGGAAGCGCGGCGAATAGGCCCGGCCGCACATGCCGTAGTTGCCGGCGCCGAAACTGCCGCCGATGATGACGGTGAACTTCGGCACGTTGACGGTGGACACCGCCGTGACCATCTTCGCGCCATGCTTGGCAATGCCCTCGGCCTCGTACTTCTTGCCGACCATGAATCCGGTGATGTTCTGCAGGAACACGAGCGGAATCTTGCGCTGTCCGCACAGTTCGATGAAGTGCGCGCCCTTGCACGCCGACTCCGAGAACAGCACGCCGTTGTTCGCGACGATGCCCACCGGCATGCCTTCGATGTGCGCGAAGCCGGTGATCAGCGTGGCGCCGTAGCGCGCCTTGAACTCGTCGAACGCCGACGCGTCGACGATGCGGGCGATGATCTCGCGCACGTCGTACGGCTTCTTCGTGTCGGTCGGGATCACGCCGTGCAACTCGGCGGCATCGAACAGCGGCGGGCGCGGTTCGATGCAGCGCATCTGCACGTCCTTGCGCCAGTTCAGGTTCGCGACCGATGCCCGGGCGATGGCCAGTGCATGCGTGTCGTTCTGCGCCAGGTGATCGGCCACGCCCGACAGGCGCGTGTGCACGTCGCCACCGCCCAGCTCTTCGGCGCTGACGATCTCGCCGATGGCGGCCTTCACGAGCGGCGGGCCGGCCAGGAAGATCGTGCCCTGGTTCTTGACGATGATGGACTCGTCGCTCATCGCCGGCATGTAGGCGCCGCCGGCCGTGCACGAGCCCATCACCACGGCGATCTGCGGAATGCCTCGCGCGCTCATCTGCGCCTGGTTGTAGAAGATCCGGCCGAAGTGCTCGCGGTCGGGGAACACCTCGTCCTGGTTTGGCAGGTTCGCGCCGCCGCTGTCCACCAGGTAGATGCACGGCAGGCGGTTCTCGAGCGCGATTTCCTGCGCGCGCAGGTGCTTCTTCACCGTCATCGGGAAGTAGGTGCC
>CANJKD010000092.1 GCA_947474415.1 Burkholderiales bacterium
GGGTCACCCGACCCGATCTCGCTCTCGAACTCGACACCGGCCGCGTGCAGCATCTGCTGCGCCGGCTCCAGCGCGTGTTCGCCTGCGGCGGTGCTGACCTGCTGGATCACCTCGGCGTCGTGCGCGCGGACGATCTCGTAAAGCGTGGCGGGCTCCTGGACGTTGGCGAGCACCACGGTGGCACGCAAGCCGCCTTGAATCAGGCGCACCGCATGACGCACGGCTTCGAGCGCGGCAGCCGATCCATCGACGGGCAGCAAGATTTTCAGGGTCATGGCGAACTCCAGTTCATCGGGTACCTGCCGGCCGCTGGGCTGCGCGTGGTCCGACAGGGCGAGCTTAAGAGCAATCGGTGCACCGCAGTGGCCTCAAGTCAAAACGCTTGTCATACCGTGCAGCCGGGAGGCCACACGACCTCTGGCGCTTGACCCAGATCAACCCGCGCTTCCGGTGCTCCGGCAGCATCGTCAGCATGAGCATCCGAAACCTCGACCCCTTGTTCGACCCGCGCAGCATCGCTGTCTTCGGCGCCTCGCGCCGGGACGAAAGAGCCCCCAGGCCGACGCCGTCGTCGTCCGCCCCCATGGGCCACGAACAGGCCCCGCCGGGCCCTTGCGGCACGGGCAAAACGGCAGAGCCACACCGGCCCATGAGCGTGGGCGGCATCGTGCTGCGCAACCTGCGCAGTGCGGGCAGCGCCCGACCGGTCCATGCCGTGAACCCGCACGGTGGCGAGATCGATGGCGTCGCCATGTTCGCGAGCATCGCCGCGCTGCCCGAGGTGCCCGACCTCGCCGTGATCTGCACGCCGCCCGAGACGATTCCGGCGCTGATCGCCGAGCTCGGCGCGGCCGGCACGCGCGCGGCCATCGTCGTCACGGCCGGCCTGGGCGCGGCACTGACCCGGCAGATGCTGAACGCCGCGAAGCCGCACCTGCTGCGCATCCTCGGCCCCAACTGCATCGGTCTGATGTCGCCGCCGAAAAAGCTCAATGCCACCTTCGCCCACACCGATGCGCTGGCCGGCGAACTCGCCTTCGTCACCCAGTCGGGCGCGTTGCTCACGGCCATGCTCGACTGGGCCAAGACGCGTGGCATCGGCTTCTCGCGCTTGGTGTCGCTGGGCGAGCGCGCCGACGTCGACCTGGGCGACATGCTCGACTACCTGGCGAGCGATGCGCCCACCCGCGCCATCCTGCTGTACGTGGAGTCGATCGAGGCGCCGCGCAAGTTCATGTCGGCGGCGCGGGCCGCAGCGCGCAACAAGCCGGTGATCATCGTCAAGGCGGGGCGCGCCGGTGCCGGCCTGCACGCCGCCGCCTCGCACACCGGCGCACTGGCCGGCTCCGACATCGTCATCGATGCCGCCATCCGCCGCGCCGGCATGCTGCGCGTCGACACGCTGCAAGACCTGTTCACGGCCGCCGAAACGCTGACGCACTTCCGCGCCAACCGCAGCGAGACGCTGACACTGATGACGAACGGCGGCGGCGCGGGCGTGATGGCCGCCGACGCAGCGGCGATGAGCGGTGTGACACTGACCCAACTCGCGCCCGAAACACTGGCGAAGCTCGATGCGCTGCTGCCGCCGACGTGGTCGCACGGCAATCCCATCGACATCATTGGCGACGCGCCCATCGCGCGCTACGTCGGCACGCTGGAAGCCTTGCTCGATGACGCCAACATCGGCGC
This sequence comes from Burkholderiales bacterium, assembly GCA_947474415.1. Classification (GTDB taxonomy): domain Bacteria; phylum Pseudomonadota; class Gammaproteobacteria; order Burkholderiales; family Burkholderiaceae_C; genus LMDS01. The sequence goes on from CANJKD010000092.1 coordinate 1,693, forward strand.
CGTGCTGTTCATGCACGCCCCCACCGCCATCGTGCCCAGCTTGCAGATCGCGAAGGCCTGCGCAGCACTGGCCGCGCGCGAACCGCGCCGCGTGATGAGCTGCTGGCTCGGCGACGCCTCCGTAGCCGAGGCGCGCCAGGTGTTCCGCGATGCCGGCGTGGCGGCTTACGCCACCCCCGAGGAAGCGGTGCGCGCGTTCTCGATGCTGACCACCTACCGGCGCAACCAGGCCTTGCTGATCGAGGCACCAGGCAATGCGCGCGCGGCCGACGGCGCTGGCCACAACACCGAAAAATGCATCGACCACCGCGCCGACCTGGCCGAAGCGCGGCGTTTGATCGCCGAGGTGACCGCGAGCGGCCGCGAAGTGATGACCGAGCCCGAGTCCAAGGCCTTGCTCGCCGCCTGCGGCGTGCCTGCAGTGGCCACGCGCGTCGTCGGCACCCGTGTCGATGACGCCTTGCGCGCCGCCGAGGGCATGGGTTACCCGGTGGCACTGAAGATCCTGTCGACCGACATCTCACACAAGTCGGACGTGGGTGGCGTGGCGCTCGACCTCGCGAACGCCGAGGCCTTGCGCCGCGCCGTGCCCGACATGCTGGCGCGCGTGCGGGTTGCCGCGCCGAACGCCGCCATCCAGGGCTTCACGGTGCAGGCCATGGTCCGCCGCCCGCATGCGCACGAGCTGATCATCGGCACCCGCATCGACGCCGTGTTCGGCCCGGTGATCCTGTTCGGCCAGGGCGGCACCGCCGTCGAGGTGCTGGCCGACCGCGCCCTCGCGCTGCCGCCACTGAACCGCGCACTGGCCCGCGACCTGGTGTCGCGCACCCGCGTCGCGAAGCTGCTGCACGGCTACCGCGACCATCCGCCGGCCCAGATCAAGGCGCTTTACGACGTGCTGATCGCGGTGTCGCAGATGCTGATCGACCTGCCCGAACTGCTGGAGCTCGACATCAACCCGCTGCTCGTCGACGAGGCCGGGGTGATCGCGCTCGATGCCCGCGTGCGCGTGAATGCGGCGGCGCGCGGTGGCGAGGCGAGCTTCGCGATCCGGCCCTACCCGGCGCAGCTGGAAGAGCACTGCGAATGGGACGGCCAGCGCATCGTGCTGCGCCCGATCCGCCCGGAAGACGAGGCTCAGCACCTCGCCTTCCTCGAAAGCCTGGACGCCAACGACATCCGCCTGCGCGTGTTCTACAGCCGGCGCAAGATCGAGCGCACCGAGCTGGCACGCCTGACGCAGATCGACTTCGAGCGCGAGATGGCTTTCATCGCCGAGGCGTACGGGCCCGATGGCCCGGACGGCCAGCCGCGCACGCTGGGCACCGTGCGCGCCATCGCCGACCCGGACAACCTCGACGCCGAGTTCGGCATCATCGTGCGCTCCGACCTGAAGAGCCACGGCCTGGGCCAGTTGCTGCTCGACAAGATGATCCGCTATGCGCGTTCACGCGGCACGCAGCGGCTGGTGGCGAGCGTGCTGCGCGAGAACCACAAGATGCTGGCGCTGGCCGCCGACAACGGTTTCGAGTTCGTTGAATCGGCCGATGCGGCGCCGTCCGACACGCGGGAGATTGCGCTGGTTCTGTGATGAAACGGCCGGGCCACCCGGTTGCGGCGAAAATACCTGCCAGCACACTGTTTCCCGGAATCCCTTCATGGCCGCATTCGACACCCAGCGCGTACTCAGCGTTCACCACTGGAACGAGTCCCTCTTCACGTTCACCTGCACACGGGGGGCAAGCCTGCGCTTCGAGAGCGGTCACTTCGTGATGGTGGGCCTGATGGTCGACGGCAAGCCGCTGATGCGCGCCTACAGTATCGCCAGCGCCCACTACGAAGAGACCCTGGAGTTCTTCAGCATCAAGGTCGCCGAAGGCCCGCTGACCTCGCGCCTGCAACACCTGGAAGTGGGCGACGAGGTGCTGATCGGCCGCAAGCCGACCGGCACGCTGGTGCTGTCGGACCTGCTGCCGGGCAAGAATCTGTACCTGTTCGCGACTGGCACCGGCCTGGCGCCGTTCATGAGCATCATCCGCGACCCGGACACCTACGAGCGCTTCGAGAAAGTGGTGCTGGTGCACGGCGTGCGCGTTGGCAGCGAGCTGGCGTATTCGAACTTCATCGAGGCCGAACTGCCGCACCATGACTACCTGGGCGAGCAGGTGCTTGAGAAGCTCATCTACTACCCGACCGTGACGCGCGAACCGTTCCGCAACCAGGGCCGGCTCACGACCCTGATCGAAGACGGCAAGCTCTGCGCCGACATCGGCCTGCCGCAGTTGGCGCCCGCCACCGACCGCGCGATGATCTGCGGCGGCCCGGCGATGCTGAAAGACCTGCGCGTCGTGCTCGACGCGCTCGGCTTCGAGATCTCGAAGGGCATCGGCCAGGCCGGGCACTACGTGATCGAACGCGCGTTCGTCGAGAAGTGAACCCCTGCCGCAACGCCCGCGTATTGCGTTCCCACTGAATGACCGCTCCCCACCCCGACGCCCTGAAGCTTGCTAATCCGCGCCACGCGGGCCGCATCCCGAAGCACATCAACGCCGCGCAACTCGCGCGCATCCGCCATTCGGCCTACACGCTGCCGCAGGTCGTGAAGCCGGCCGACTTCGTCGATGACGATGCAGCGGGCCTCGAAGACCACCTCGACCAACTCGGCTACGTGCTGCTGCAAAAGCCGGTGGCCGGCGCGCGCCCGAGCCGCTGGATCGCGCCGGGCTTGATGGATGCAGCGCTGCTGCACCTCGATGCCGTGGGCAGCGCGGCCGGCGTGCGCGCGCTGATGGTGGAGCGCACCAACGCGCTCGACGCGCTGGGCGTTGCCCGCGAGGGTGCCGCCTGGGCCCGTACGGTCACGCAGCCGCTGACGCTCGCGCTGCACCGCTGGCGCGTGCCGGTGGTGTTCGGCACGCCGGTCGATGCCGCGCCGGTCTGGGCCTTCTACCGAAGTGGTGACATCGCCGCGCTGAACACCGCGCTCGGCCCGGCACCGGTCTACCCGCATGCGGCCGAGTTGACAGCCCACCTCGACGCACTCGTCGCCCGCAGCGCGTCGAACGAGACCCGCCACCTCGACGCTTTGCTGCCGCGCCTGCAGGCCGAATGCGCCAGGCCGCTGCCGCTGGCCGAGCTGAAGGCGGCCTGCAACCGCGCGCAAGACCGTTGGGAGCTGCGCGTCGCCGAGCTCGACACGCTCGACGGCCTTAACGCCGAGCTGGCGTTCCAGGGCTACCCCGACACCTTCGAGATGGCGCGCAAGCTGCAGCGCAGCGTCACGCTGTATGTGGGCGCGCCCAACAGCGGCAAGACCCACGCCGCGTTCGAGCGGCTCGCGCAGGCACACGACGGCGCCTACCTCGCGCCGCTGCGCCTGCTCGCGCTCGAAGGGCGCGACCGGCTCGTCGCGCGCGGCGTGCCCTGCTCGCTGCTGACCGGCGAAGAGAACGTGCCGGCGAACGGCGCGTTGGCGGTGTCGAGCACGATCGAGATGGTGAGCACCACCCGCGCCGTCGACGTGGCGGTGATCGACGAAGCGCAGATGATCTTCGACCCCTCGCGCGGCTGGGCCTGGACCCAGGCCATCGTCGGCGTGCCGGCGAACGAGCTGATCATCATCTGCTCGGCCTATGCCGTGGAGGCCATCCGCAACCTGCTCGCGCTGTGCGGTGAGCGCTGCACGGTGCGCCACTTCGAGCGCAAGCAGCACGTGGAATTGCTGCCGCACCCGGTGCCCACCGGCGCGCTGCATCTGGGTGATGCGGTGGTGGCCTTCAGCCGCCGCGACGTGCTCACACTGCGCGACCGCATCGCCGCCAGCGGCCACCCGGTGTCGGTGATCTACGGCGCGTTGCCGCCCGAGGTGCGCAGGCGTGAGGCCGAGCGTTTCGCGCAGGGCGAGTCGCACATCCTGGTCGCGACCGATGCGATCGGCATGGGCCTGAACCTGCCCATCCGTCGCGTGCTGTTCAGCACCCTGACGAAGTTCGACGGTGTGGCCGACCGGCCGCTCGGCGTGTCGGAAGTGCACCAGATCGCCGGCCGCGCCGGGCGCTTCGGCATCCACGAGGAAGGCTTCGTCGGCGTGCTGAAAGACGCCGAGCCCGAGGCCGAGCAGATGCTCGCCGACCTGCTGGAAAAGACACCGCACGCGCCGCGCCACTTCAAGGCGCCGGTGGCACCGAACCCCTGGCACATCGCCACCATCGCGCGAAGGCTGCGCAAGGATGCGCTGCGCGAGGTGCTCGATGTGTTCATGGACCAGTTGCGGCTCGACGACGCGCACTTCGAGGTCGCCGAACTGGAACAGATGCTCGAGCTCGCTGCCGCCCTCGACCAGAGCGCCGCCTCGCTGACGCTGCGCGAACGCTTCACCTACGCGCAGGCGCCGGTCGACAGCCGCACCGAATCGCAGGTGCAGGTGTTCCTCGAGTGGAGCGCCAGCCACGCCCGCACCGGCCAGGCCGGCCGGCCGTGGTTCCTCGACGAAGTCGACAGCCACAGCCGGTTGGAGAAGATGGAGCAGGCGCTGCGCTCGTGCACGCTGTGGTTGTGGCTCGACCTGCGCTTCCCCGGCGTCTACGGCCATGTGGAAGCGGTGATCGACTTGCGCAATCGCCTGAACGACAGCATCGAGCGGCACCTGCAGAGCCAGCGCCCGCTGGCGCAGGTGCGCACGCGCGGCAGGCGCTGAAGGCCGCGCGCAAGGGCCCGCCTGCGCATCAATCCAGCCGGCTGCCAAAGGCCGCGATGAAGTCGGCAGCGAAGCCTGGTGACCCCGTCAAGGTCAGTGTCACCGCATGCCAGGCGCCGGGCTCCAGGGTCACTTGCAGATCGTGGTCCCAGTCCATGCCGTCATCGACCAGCCCGTGGGTGCGAGGAAAGTGGCGCGAGGCCCAATCCAGCAGCTGTTTCACTTCGGCCATCACGGCCGCGTGCTGCCCGGCACCCGTGGACGCCATGGCTTCGATGGTGGTGATGCCATCGCCTCCATCGCTGAGATCGAAGGTCAGGTAACGGGTCATCGCAAGGTCGGCACCGGAGCACTTCAATCCAGCTCGGCCAGCAGCCGCGCCATCGTCGCCGCGTTGCGCTGGCCCTGGTCTTCCATGTTGTTGTTGAAGACCACGTGCGTGTTCAACGCACCGAGTGCGAGGCGCGCCGTGTGGCCCGCCAGATCGGCCAGTTCGTCGTCCGGGTAGTCGTAGTTGAAACGGTCCGACGCGGCGGTCGCACCTTTCACGTTCCAGGTGCCACTGTTGCGCCCGTGCAGCCGCAGCAGCGCGAAGTTCGGGTGCGTCACTTCCCAGATCGCCGGCACGCTGTTCGTGAACCCCTGGGGCCCGTCGACCACCGTGTGCACCACGCCCAGCTCGCGCTCGAAGGCCAGCGTGGGTTCGGCGTGGCCCTGCGCGAACCAGCTTTGGTGGCGGAACTCGACGCTCAATGTGTGGCCCGCCATGCGCTCCACGCAATGCGCCAGATGCGCGTGGCCGGCCGCATTGCACACCAGCCATGGCGGGAACTGGAAGTGCACGAGACCGAGCTTGCCGGCCGCCCGCAAGGGCTGCAGTGCTTCGATGAAGCGGCGCCACAACTCGTCGCGCAACTCGGTGGCCAGGTCCTTGTAGTAGAGGTTCGCCTTGCTCGATGGCGGCAGCACGGCACGGATGTCCTTGTGCAGCACGATCGGCGAAGTCTGGTGGCCGGTGAAGATGCGGAAGGCCTTCACGTTCATCGTGAAGTGGTTCGGCGTGCGCTCGGCCCAGAGCTGCGCGGTCGCGGGCGAGGGCATCGCGTAGTAGCTCGAATCGACTTCGACGAGCGGGAACTGCGATGCGTAGTAGCGCAGCCGCGCCTCCGCCGTGTTCGTGCCAGGTGGGTAGAAACGCCCGCAGGCGATCAGTGTCTTGTCGGTCCACGATGCAGTGCCCACCCACATGCCCATGCGCTGTCCTCCTCGGCTGTTTCCGCGCAAGCGTAGCGCACGCGCCAGCGGCAGCGCCGGACTGGATACAAC
>CANJKD010000093.1 GCA_947474415.1 Burkholderiales bacterium
CGCTGATCGCTTGTTACGAACACCGCGTGTTCACCAGTGGTGCGGTCTGGAGCATCAACAGCTTCGACCAGTGGGGCGTGGAACTCGGCAAGGCCTTGTGCAACGATTTGCTGCCGAGGCTGGATTCGGGCGACGCGAACGGGCTCGACGCGTCCACTGCCGGCCTGCTGCAGCGCCTGCGTGCTTGAAGTGCATTTCAAGCGCGTTTGAAGTTTCACCCATGAACATCGTTTTCGATTTCGGCGGCGTGCTGTTTCATTGGCAACCCCATGAGTTCATTGCCCGGCTGCTGCCGCAGCATGCGCCCGACGCGCCGGCGGCGCATGCGCTGGTCGGCGAGTTCTTCCAGGGCTACCGCGGCGACTGGGGCGAGTTCGACCGCGGCACGGTCGAGCCCGGCCCGCTCGCCGAACGCATCGCGCGGCGCACCCGGCTGACGCTGGCCGAGGTGCGGCAGGTCATGGACGCCGTGCCGGGAGAACTACAACCGATCCCGGGCACGGTGGCCTTGCTGCGGCGCCTGCACGCGCGCGGCCACGCGCTGCACTTCCTGTCGAACATGCCGGCGCCGTATGCCGACCACCTGGAGGCCACGCACGATTTCCTCAGCCTGTTCCGCTCCGGCGTGTTCTCGGCACGCGTGCAGCTGATCAAGCCGGAGGCGGCTATCTTTGCGCATGCACAGCGGGTCTTCGGCGTTGAGGGGGCCGACACCTTGTTCATTGACGATCTGGAACATAACATCGAAGCTGCGCACCAGGCGGGCTGGCAAGGCCTGCACTTCCAGGACCCGGCCCAATGCGAGCTGGAGCTGAACCGGCGCGGCTTGCTGTAGCCCTTCTCTGGTCCATCACGCTTTGCGAGGAACCCCATGACGACACCTGAACTCACGCTTCACCATTGCCCCAACACCCGCTCCAGCGGCGCGCTGGTGTTGCTGGAAGAACTGGGCGCACCGTACCGGTTGCACGTGCTGAACATGAAGGCCGGCGAGCAACGCCAGCCGGCCTACCTGGCCATCAACCCGATGGGCAAGGTGCCGGCCTTGACGCATGGCGATGCGCTCGTCACCGAGCAGGTGGCGGTGTTCCTGTACCTGGCTGACCTGTTCCCGAAGGCGGGCCTGGCGCCGGCCATCGGCGACCCGCTGCGCGGCCCCTACCTGCGCTGGATGGCGTTTTACGGTTCGTCCTTCGAGCCTGCGCTGATCGACAAATCGCGCAAGCTCGAACCCGCGTCGCCGGGCATGCTGCCCTACGGCGACTACGACACGATGCTGAAGACGCTGACCGACCAGCTCGACAAGGCCCCGTACCTGCTCGGTGAGCGCTTCAGTGCGGCCGATGTGCTGTGGGGCACGGCGCTGCGCTGGACCATGATGTTTGGCCTGGTGCCGGACCTGCCGGTGCTGAAGGCCTACGCCGAGCGCGTCAACAACCGGCCGGCCGCGCTGCGGGCGCGCTCGAAAGATGCGGAACTGGCGAAGGCATTCGAGTAGTGTGTCGCGCCCGTCCAGCGGCGGGTACGTCGATGGGTTGGGCGGGAACGCAGCGACGGGGTGCTGTGTTCCGCTCCTGTCCCCCGCCGTCAGCCTTGCGGCTGCCGTCTCCTCCTTTACCTCGCTCCACACAACACCCCGCCGCAGCGTTCCTGCTGGCACCGTAGCGGTTCAAGATCGTAGCGCGCCACAGGGGGTGGCAGGCTGCGGTCATCGGGTGAATGGCGCAGCGAGGTTAAGAAGGAGCGTCGGGCAACGCCCGGCGCGGGTGACAGGAGCGGAGCCATTCGCCCGATGGCCGCGGCTCGCCAAAGCCGTGAACGGACAACCGGCGAATTCAGCCCGAGCTTCCACTACACGGCATGCGAATGCAGCACTACCCGGATGGCCCGGCTGGCTTGAAGATACGTTCGGTCGATGCGGGGTGGCGTTGCAGCGCGGCGGCGGGGCGCCGCAGCCGGCGCAGCAGTTCGCCGTTGCAGTTCGGGCAGATGCCGGCCAGAGCATGGTCGGTGCAAGCGCTGCAGAAAGTGCGCTCGAAACTGCAGATGCGCGCGTCGAGCAATTCGTTCGGCAGGTCGTGATTGCAGCGTTCGCAACTGGGGCGCAAGGCGAGCATGTCGGTGGCGCCTTGACGGCTGGCTGCGTGGGGCGTTCAGCGTGCCGCCAGACCCCGCACCGCGCCCTGCGCCGCATCGAAGGCCTGTTCTATGACTTGCTGCTTCCATTCGTCGGTGTCGACATAGAACGCGTCGCGTGTCTGGCGCTTGATTTGCGCGCGCTGCGCCTCGGGTGCGTCGGGGTGGTTCTCGATCCACTGGTCGGCGCGCAAGGCATCGATCATCTCCATGATCGGCAGCGTGCCGTATTCGAGCGCGATGCCGGTGTACTCGGCCTGCGCGCATTCCTGGTACGCCACCGACCACATCAGCCCTTGCAGCGGCGCCGACGACGAACTGCCGTCGTAGATGCTCGTGACCTTGCTGCCCCACCAGGCCCGGGCGCGTTGCAGGGCCGCAGCATCGTCGTCGCAGGCGAAGATGCGTTCGCCGACGCCGCTCGGCCCGAGGCCGGTGTGCAGGTCGATCCAGCCCAGGCGGTCGCATTGGGTGGCGTGGTCTCGCAGCACATGGCGCAGCGTGACATGGCTCCAGGTCGGGCTGTGCCCGCCGTAGAACAGGCCTTCCGGGTGCGCGTATTGGCCGCCCGTGATGGCGGCCTGCATGGCAGGCACACCACGTTCCTGCGCGAAACGCTGCAGCGTGGCTTCGCCTTCGCCCGCTGGCGGCCACGCGGGTGGCACGATCAGCGCGGCCAGTTCGTCGTAGGCCACGTTGTGCGGCAGCGGCGCATGGAAGTCGTGGAAGTTGCGGTTCAGGTCGACGTTCTCGTGCGTCGTGCGACGCCACCACGAGAAGCCATACGGGTTCAGCGCATGGATGTAGAGCACGGCCACGCCGGCCTGATGGGCGGCAGTTCGCCACGCCTCGTGGCCGAGCAGGGCGGTCTGTACGCCCGAGCCGCAATAGCCCTCGACGCCGTGGCAGGCGCTGCTGACGATGAGCAGCGAGCGGGCATCTTTCGGGCCATCGCGCAGCACGTCCATCGCCAGCGACTCGCCTTCGCGGCCCAGCATCGGGTGGGCATGGCTTTTGACATCGAGACCGGCCGCCTCGGCGGCGACGAGGAACTTCGCGCGCGCTTCAGAGTAGCTCTGCGAAAAGTGTCGGCTGGCGTGAAGGTGGGTCATGGGGTCAGCGATGAAGTCAGCGCGGGTTGAATGGTGCCCCCAAGCCACCGCCTTGCGGTAGCTGCCCCCCGAGGGGGCCAACAGAACTTGGGGCGGCCCGGCGTTCCGTTGCCAGCCACTGCTCGGCCATGTTGACCCACAGCGTGCCGCCAAGCGGGATCAGGTCGTCGTTGAAGTCATAGCTCGGGTTGTGCAGCATGCACGGGCCCATGCCGTGGCCGCCGACACGGTGGCTGCCGTCGCCATTGCCGATCAGGAAGTAGCAGCCGGGCGTGGCCTGCAGAAAGAAGCTGAAGTCTTCGGCGCCCATGGTCGGCTCGAATTCCTGCACGTTGCCGGCACCGACCAGGTCGCCCATCACGCCACGCGCGAACTCGGTTTCGGCGGCGTGGTTGATGGTCGGCGGGTAGTTGCGCTTGAAGGCGAACTCGCAGGTGGTCTCGAAGGCGGCGCAGGTGTGCTCGGTGATGTCGCGCATGCGGCGCTCGATCAGGTCGAGCACCTCGAGCGTGAAAGTGCGCACCGTGCCCTGGATCTCGCAGCTGTCGGGCACCACGTTGGTGGCCTCGCCAGTGTGGATCATGGTCACCGAGATCACGCCCGCGTCGATCGGCCGTTTGTTGCGCGTGATGATGGTCTGGAACGCCTGCACCAGCTGGCAGGCCACCGGCACCGGGTCGATGCCGTTGTTGGGCATGGCGGCGTGCGCGCCCTTGCCGTGGATCGTGATCTTGAACTCGTTGCTGCTGGCGAAGCACGGGCCGCTCTTGACGGCAAACTGGCCGACCGCCATGCCGGGCCAGTTGTGGGCGCCGAAGATCGCCTCCATCGGGAATTTCTCGAACAGGCCGTCCTTGATCATCTCGCGCGCGCCACCACCACCTTCCTCGGCGGGCTGGAACACGAGGTAGACCGTGCCGTCGTAGTTGCGGTGTGTCGACAGGTGCTTGGCTGCGGCCAGCAGCATCGCGGTGTGGCCGTCGTGGCCGCAAGCGTGCATCTTGCCCTTGTGCTGGCTGGCATGCGCGAAGGTGTTGTGCTCGGTCATCGGCAGCGCGTCGATGTCGGCGCGCAGGCCCACGGCGCGGCTGCTCGTGCCGTTTTTCAAGATCGCCACGACGCCGGTCGTGCCCATGCCGCGATGAATTGGAATGCCCCAGTCGGTGAGCTGCTTCGCGATCACGTCGGCGGTGCGCTGCTCCTGGAAGCACAGCTCGGGGTGGGCGTGGATGTCGCGCCGGACGGCCGCGATGGCGGCCGCGTCGGCAAGAATGGATTCGATCATGCGCATGGTGGGGCTCCGAGGTCCGGCGCGCGAATGGCTTCGCGTGATCCCGGCCAGTCAATGACCAGGGGCCAAGGCAGTTTACCTGCCAGGGGATGACCGCGCAGCCGGTGCTGGCCCCACGTCCGGGCGGTCCGGGTCGCTCAGCGCACGCGCAAAAATGGCCCCGCCAGGAGCCATTCGAAGCGCAAGGCAGACGCGCTGCCGCAGATCAGGCGCGCGCGGCCGAGCGGCGCCGCGCGACAGCGCCAACAGCGAACAGGCCGGCGAGCATCAGGGCGTAGGTTTCGGGTTCAGGCACGGCGGTGACGGTGTTGACCTGGAAGGCAGCGCCCTGGTCGCGTGCATATTGGGTGCCGTCATTCAACTGGATCAGGCTGCCGCCGCTCGCGTAGCCCGGCACGCCCATGTTGGTGGCGTCGTACCAGGTCATCGGGTCGCTGCCGGCGGCGAGGCTGGGGCCGTCGAACGATGCCGAGATCATCGCCAGGTCGTTGCCGAGTTGGGCGACGGTGTAGTCGGCCGGTGCCAGCGAGATGCCGAAGTATTGCGTCATCAGTGTCGTGTCCCACACGCCAACCTCGATGTTCCAGTTGCTGCCGGAGCTGGACTGCACTGCGAAGCTCGCACCCGAGAGTGTCGAGTTCGTGGCCAAAGTGAAGATGTCCGAGACGGACCAGCTGCCGCCGCAGCTGGAACACCACGCGTTCACGACCGGGTTGGCGGCGTTCGCGAAGTCCGGCGAGGTGTAGCCGATGTCGGCCTGCGCCGAGGTGGCGACGACGGCGCCGAAAAGAGCTGCGACAGCGATGTTCTTGATCATTGGTCTGGTCCGGTTGCAAGCAGGTTGCGGCCCCCGGCCACCGGGGGTCTGATGTCTCGGCGGGCGATGTGCGCCTGCGTTTGACATGTCGCATTTGACATTGCGTATCTCTGCGCCGGGATCCACATCCCCGCGAACCGGGGGTCGCACGGCAGGCTTCCATGCGGTTCGCCGCAGCGCGGCCAGGGGTCATGAACAGGCCCTTCCGGACCTGCCAGCGCTGCCGTTCGCCGGCAATACGAACCGTCTGCAGCGCCGCCCATCGGGGCCGATGCCGGCCGGTTCGGGGCTGTGCAATAGTTGACAGCATGAACACCACCACCGTCCGCGCGGCCTGCCCGCACGATTGCCCCGACACCTGCGCCATCCGCGTCACCGTGACCGATGGCGTGGCGGTAAAGGTGCAGGGCGATCCGGACCACCCGCCTACCCACGGTGCGCTGTGCACCAAGGTCTCGCGCTACCCCGAACGCACCTACCACGCCGAGCGGGTGTTGCACCCGATGCGGCGCGTCGGCCCCAAGACCGGGCCGGGGAGCGGGCAGTTCGTGCGCGTGACCTGGGACGAGGCGCTCACCGACATCGCCGCCCGCCTGCAGGCCATCGCGGCGGGCGGGCCTGAATCAGCGAAGTCGGCACAATCGGCGCAGGCCATCGTGCCCTACAGCTACGCCGGCACGATGGGCCTGGTGCAGGGCGAAGGCATGGCGGCGCGCTTCTTCAACAAGCTGGGCGCCTCGCTGCTCGACCGCACGATCTGCTCCAGTGCCGGTGGCGACGCGCTCGCCGCCACCTACGGCGGCAAGGTCGGCATGCACCTGGCGTTCTTCGCCGAGAGCCGGCTGATCCTGATCTGGGGCAGCAACTCGATCGCCTCGAACCTGCATTTCTGGACCTATGCGCAGGCCGCCAAGCGGGCGGGCGCGAAGCTCATCTGCATCGACCCGCGAAAGACCGAAACCGCCGACAAATGCCATCAGCACATCGCGCTGCTGCCCGGCACCGACGGCGCGCTCGCGCTGGGCCTGATGCACGAGCTGATCGTCAACGGCTGGCTCGACGCCGACTATATCGAGCGCCATGTCGAACAAGGTGCCGGCGGCTGGCCGGCGCTGCGCGAACGCGCGCTGCAATGGCCGCCCGAGCGCGTGGCGCAGGTCTGCGGCATCCGTGCCGACGAGGTGCGCGGCCTGGCGTGCGACTACGGCACGCTGGCGCCGGCCGCGATCCGCCTGAACTACGGCATGCAGCGCGTGCGCGGCGGCGGCAATGCGGTGCGGCTGGTGGCGCTGCTGCCTTGTCTGGTGGGCGCGTGGCGGCATCGCGCGGGCGGCATGCTGCTGTCGAGTTCGGGCTGGTTCAGGTCGATCCGCAACGACGCGGCGCTGCAGCGGCCCGACCTGCTGGCCGGGCCCGACGGGCAATGGCGCACGCCGCGCACCCTCAACATGTCCACCATCGGCGACGACCTGCTGCGCCAGTCCGGCGACCTGCTGCCCGATGGCACGGCCTTCGGCCCGAAGATCGAAGCGCTGATCGTCTACAACAGCAACCCGGTGGCGGTGGCGCCCGAGTCGGGCAAGGTGGCGCAGGGCTTCGCACGAGAAGACCTGTTCACCGTGGTACTCGAACACTTCATGACCGACACCGCCGACCTGGCCGACTACGTGCTGCCCGCCACCACGCAACTCGAGCACCTGGACGTGCACACCAGCTATGGCCACACCTGGGCGCTGATCAACGAGCCGGCCATCGCGCCGCTCGGCGAGGCCAAGCCGAACACGCAGGTGTTTCGCGAACTGGCGGCGCGCATGGGCTTCACCGAGCCCTGCTTCGCCGACGACGACGAGACGCTGGCGCGCACCGCGTTCAACGAAACGGTCGACTTCGACGCGTTGCGGGCCCAGGGCTGGTTCAAGCTGCCGCTGCCCGATGCGCCTTTTGCCGACGGCGGCTTCCCGACCCCGAGCGGGCGCTGCACCATCAATTCGCCCGAGCACGGCTTGCCCGATTTCGTGCCGAACCACGAGAGCGCGCAAAGCACGCCGCTGCTGGCAACGCGCTACCCGCTCGCGATGATTTCGCCACCGGCGCGCAACTTCCTGAACTCGAGCTTCGTCAACGTGAAGAGCCTGCGTGACATCGAAGGCGAGCCGCTGATCGAGATGCATGCCGTCGATGCGCGCTCGCGTGGCATCGCGTCCGGCGATAGGGTGCGCGCCTTCAACGACCGGGGCAGCTACCGCTGCAAGGTGGTGGTCAGCGCGCGTGCCCGGCCCGGCGTTGTCAACGGCCTGGGCGTGTGGTGGCGCAAGCTCGGGCTCGAGGGCACGAACGTCAACG
>CANJKD010000094.1 GCA_947474415.1 Burkholderiales bacterium
ACCCACGCCGTGCAAACCACCCGAGACTTTGTAACTGTTCTGGTTGAACTTGCCGCCCGCGTGCAGTTCGGTGAGCGCAATTTCGGAGGCGCTGCGCTTGGGCTCGTGTTTGTCGTCCATTTTCACGCCCGTGGGGATGCCGCGGCCGTTGTCGGTGACGCTGATGGAATTGTCGGAATGGATGGTAACGACGATGTCGTCGCAATAGCCGGCTAGCGATTCATCGATGGAGTTGTCTACCACCTCGAACACGAGGTGATGCAAGCCCGTTCCATCGGAAGTGTCCCCGATGTACATGCCAGGGCGCTTGCGTACCGCTTCCAGGCCCTCGAGGATCTGGATGCTGCCTTCACCATAGGCAGCGCTGTCGGCAGCGAACTCAGTGGCAGTAGCAGCCTTCCTGGCAGCGCTGTCGTCGTTTTGCGGCGAGCTGCGGGCAGTGTTGGAGGTGTCGCTCATCAGGGTTTCACATTCACGGTTCGGGCGGTTCGCGACGAGAGTCGGAGCCCATTCAAAACACTGAAGCGGGCCTCGGCCCGCTTGCGGTCAGTGGCGCCTGCGCAGCGCCAGAACGCAGCGCTAGATGCGCATCGGCATCACCACGTACTTGAAGCCGGGCTGGTCGGGAACGGTCAGCAGTGCGCTCGAATTGGTATCTTGCAGCTCCAGCTTGACCATGTCGACGCTCATGTTGCTGAGCGCGTCGATCAGGTAGGTGACGTTGAAACCGATCTCGATGCTGTCGCCACCGTAGTCGATCTCGATTTCCTCCTTGGCCTCTTCCTGTTCGGCATTGCTGGACGCGATGCGCAAGCTGCCGGGCTCGATGTTGACGCGCACGCCCTTGAACTTTTCACTTGTCAGGATGGCGGCGCGTTGCAAGCTGGCAAGGAAAGGCACACGACCTAAAGTGACCACGTTCTTGTGGTTCTTCGGGATCACGCGGTTGTAGTCGGGGAACTTGCCTTCAACCAGCTTGGTCACGAACTCCATGCCGCTGAAGCTGAACTTGGCTTGGTTGCCGGCAAAGCGCATTTCGATCAGGCCATCAGCGCTGTCCTTGTCATCTTTCAGAAGGCGCTGCAGTTCGAGCACCGTCTTGCGGGGCAGGATGACTTCCTGTTTCGGGATCTCGACATCGAGCGTGGCCTGCGCCAATGCCAGACGGTGGCCGTCGGTTGCGACCAGTGTCAAGCTCTTGCCTTCAGCCACGAACAGGATGCCGTTCAGGTAGTAGCGGATGTCGTGAACCGCCATCGCAAAGTGCACCTGGTTGATCAGGTCTTTCAGCGCCTTCTGCGGCACGCTGAACGCGGGGCCGAAATCGGCTGCTTCCTGTACCAGCGGGAAGTCATCGCTGGGCATGGTTTGCAGTGTGAAGCGGCTCTTCCCGCCTTGCAGGGTGAGTTTGTTCTGGTTCGCCGTGAGCGTGACAATCTGTTCGGCTGGCATCGACCGCAGAATGTCAATCAGCTTGCGCGCGCCGACGGTGGTCGCAAAGTTGCCGCTGTCACCGTCGAGCTGTGCCGTCGTGCGCACCTGGATTTCGAGGTCGCTCGTAATCAGCTCGACCTGTGCACCAGTTTTGCGAATCAGTACGTTGGCCAGGATGGGTAGCGTATGGCGCCGTTCGACGATTCCCGACACCGATTGCAAGGCACTCAAAACTTTTTCTTGTGCTGTCTTCAAAACGATCATTTGAACCTCTTAACTTGGTCGTAGTAGTAGAAGGCGGCCAATTTTGTGGACAAGCCCATTTTCGTCTTTCCCATCAGGGACTTAGGTCCCGGTAAACCATGGGCACCGAACCCTTTTTTACACAGCGCGAACCGACAACAACTTTGAAGCGGCGGCCTGTCCTGTGGACAACCCGGCCTTTGCCATGAACTTGTCCCCAGGGTTGTTGCTTGACCGAAGGGGTCTGGAAATGCAAGGGCCGCTGCCGCGTCATGTTCAGCCCTTCAGCGTCTGTTCCAGCACATGCAGTTGCTGGTTCAGTTCAGTGTTTTTCTGGCGCTCGGCTGCGATCTTGCGAACAGCGTGCAACACCGTCGTGTGGTCGCGGCCGCCAAACAGTTCGCCGATTTCGGGCAGGCTCTTTTGCGTCATGTCTTTCGCCAGGTACATCGCGATCTGGCGCGGCCGGGCGATGCTGGCTGGACGCTTCTTGCTGTACATGTCGGCAACCTTGATCTTGTAGAAGTCGGCCACGGTCTTCTGGATGTTCTCAATGCCAACTTGGCGGTTCTGGATTGACAGCAAGTCTTTCAGCGCCTCGCGCGCCAGGCCGATGTTGATTTCCTTGTGGCTGAAACGTGAGTAAGCCAGAATCTTGCGCAGCGCGCCTTCAAGTTCGCGCACATTGGCGCGCACGTTCTTGGCAACAAAGAAGGCCACGTCTTCGGGCATTTGCGTGGCTTCGAGTTCGGCCTTGCGCATCAGGATGGCAACCCGCATTTCCAGTTCGGGTGGATCGATGGCGACCGTCAAGCCCGCGTCGAATCGCGAAGTGAGCCGCTCATCGATATCGACCAACCCCTTCGGGTAGGTGTCGCTGGTCATGATGATGTGCGCCTTCTTCGCCAGCAAGGCCTCAAAGGCGTTGAAGAACTCTTCCTGGGTGCGCTCCTTGCCGGCGAAGAACTGCACATCGTCGATCAGCAACAGGTCGAGCGAGTGGTATTTGGCCTTCAGTTCGTCGAAGGTCTTGCGCTGGTAGTTCTTCACGACGTCGGTGATGAACTGCTCGGCATGCAGGTACAGGATGCGGGCGTCGGGCCTGTCTGCCAGCAGCGCATTGCCCACCGCATGGATCAGGTGGGTCTTGCCCAAACCAACGCCGCCATAGATGAACAGTGGGTTGTACATCACCCCGGGTGCCCCAGCCACGTGCAGTGCAGCGGTACGCGCCATCTGGTTGGCGCGGCCCGGCACCAAGGTGTCGAAAGTAAGCGCCGGGTTGAGGCGGCTGCGCGATGGTACGGCTGCTGTAGATGCAGGCAGTGTCCGGCGCTCAGCGCCGATGCCAGCGCCGCGCAAACCCTGGCCGACGGGAACATTTGCCACCGCACGTACCGAGCCATTCAACGCCGAAGGTGCAGGTGCATCGCGAGAGGCCAGAGTGATGTCTAGCCGTACGGGTTTACCGGCAACCTGGGTGAGTGCCGCCTCGATCCGCCCAGCGTACTGATTGCGAATCCAGTCGAGTTTGAACCGGTTGGGCACGCGCAGAGTGACCACCGCACCAGCATCGCCCTGATCGTTCACCTCGGCCGCAGGCAACGGGCGAATCCAGGTGTTGAATTGTTGTTCCGGCAGCTCGGCTGCGAGTCGTTCACAGCCGAGCAACCACAGGTCAGCGCTCATGGTGGAAAAGTTTTTCTTGGAGCCGTGGAATTGTACGGCGTGTAAGCTGTTAAAGCGCAGTTATCCACAGTTTTCAAGGGTACGCTCATGCGCCCCTAACGCCATCCCGTGTGCGGCCACTCATTGACCAACAGGGCAATTTTTGGTGTAATAGTGGGTTTCCCCAAGCTTTAAGCGCACGGGGCAAGCAGCCAAGTGGGTGGGTAGTCAACTGCCGGCCCGCTTTTGGTGCAACCTTGCCCGCACAGATTTTCTTGAACAGATATTCGTTGGACAGATCATGAAACGCACCTACCAAGCCTCGAAAGTTCGCCGCGCCCGCACCCACGGCTTTTTGGTTCGCATGAAGAGCCGCGGCGGTCGCGCGGTGATCAATGCACGCCGCGCCAAGGGCCGCAAGCGCCTGGCCGTCTGAGCCTGGCGTACCGGCGGTAATTCGGTCGGTGGTGTTGGTTCAGCGTGCGAGCCCAGAGGGCCGAGGCATGATCCGACGCTTGCTGCGGTCTGTCGATTTTGAACGCGTGCTTCGCACGCGAACTCACGCCAGAACTGAGCACTTCGCGGTCCACCATGTGTCGGACTCGCCTAGCTTGCCTGCTTCCGCGCGGCCCGAGCAGGTAAGCGCCAGATCGCCGACTCAAGAGTTGTCAACAGGGGTGCAAGCTTCTGTCGACGCACCTGTGGATGACTGTGCGTCCGGGTCGGCCGTTTGGTTCGGCGCGGTCGTGCCGAAACGTCATGCGCGGCGTGCCGTCACGCGCTCGCTGTTAAAGCGGCAGATTCGCGCTGCGGTGTCGAAGCAGCAAGAGACGCTGGCTTGCGGTCTTTGGGTTGTCCGGCTACGAGCGCCGTTTGACCGCAAAGCTTTCCCAAGTGCCGCTTCCGGGGCGTTGAAGTGCACAGCGCTTGCGGAGCTCGAGCAGTTGTTTTCCGCAGCCGCACGTCGCTCAAGTCGCGCCTGAGCAGGCTGCAGTTTCAACATGAGCAAGCCCTTTGCATTCGTCCTTGCTATGCCCCAGCAGGCGCTGATGGCAGGGGTGCGCGCGTATCGATTGTTGTTGAGCCCCTGGCTGGGAAGTTCATGCCGCTTCGACCCCACCTGCTCTGCGTACTCGCTGCAGGCGCTTGAAATACATGGTGCAACAGTGGGCACATACATGACTTTCAAACGACTGGTTCGCTGCAACCCACTGTGCGCCGGGGGTCACGACCCAGTGCCGCGGTGTTCCGGCAGCCTGTTCGCAAGTTGCCTCACAGGCGCGTCACACTCGGCCGCCACCCTGCCTTCCATCACCCCGACAGACAAGACTCCCTCATGACCGATATGCGCCGCACCCTGCTGTGGGTGGTGTTCTCCATGTCTCTGTTCCTGATCTACGACGCGTGGAACAAGCACAACGGCCAGCCGTCCTTCTTCAGCCCAGTGCCGGCGAAGGTCGCGGCGCCGTCAGCCTCCGCGGCCGGCGGCCTGCCCAGGCCTGCCGGCGCGACTGGCGGTGTGACAACCGCAGCGCCAGGGGCGCCGCCAGGTGCCGCGCCGGTGCTTGCCGAGCAGACGATCGTGACGACCGACCTGGTAAAGGCGACCCTCAGCGGTGCCGGCGGCACGCTGGTCCGGCTGCAGCTGCTGCAATACCCCGATCACGTCCAGTCCGAGTGGTACGAGCCGCTGCTCGAACTGTTCGGCCGCAAGGCCGCGCCGGCCGCGCCGAAAGACGTGGTGTTGATGGACGAATCGCCCGATCGCCTCTACGTCGCCGAATCAGGTCTGATCCCGGCCAGCGGCGGCAGCGGGCTGCCGAACCACCACACCCTGATGACGTTGGTGCCGGGCGAGCGAACGCTGGCTGCCGGCCAGAACACGCTGCAGGTCAGGTTCGAGTCACCGGTCGTCGGTGGCGTGAAGCTGGCGAAGACCTACACCTTCAAGCGCGGCGACTACGTCATCGACGTGAAGAACGAGGTCGTCAACGCGTCCGGCACCGCCGTCTCGCCGCGCCTGTACCTGCAGCTGGTGCGCGACGGCGTGCCGCCGCCGGGGGAATCGAGCGTCTACTCGACCTTCACCGGCCCGGCCGTCGATGACGGCAACAAGTTCCAGAAGGTCGACTTCAAGAGCATCGAGAAGCGCACTCCGGCCGACAAGCCCGACCACACGACCGACGCCGACAGCGGCTGGGTCGCGATGGTGCAGCATTACTTCACCTCCGCCTGGCTGATCGACAAGGCCGACGGCACCAGGCAGCCGCGCGAATATTTCACCGGCAAGGCCGACATGGCGAACACGGCCACCGGTCAGAGCGCGCGCGTCTACTCGGTCGGCATGTTCGTGCCGCTCGGCGAGATCGCCGCCGGCGCGACCAAGACCTTCGACGCGAAGCTGTTCGTCGGCCCGCAGGAAGAAGACAAGCTCGCCAAGCTCGCACCGCGCCTCGAACTGGTCAAGGACTACGGCATCTTCAAGATCCTGGCCGAGCCACTGTTCTGGCTGCTGACGCAGCTGCACAAGATCCTCGGCAACTGGGGCTGGTCGATCGTCGGCCTGGTCGTGCTGCTGAAGATCGCGTTCTACTGGCTCAACGCCAAGGCCTACGGTTCGATGGCGAAGATGAAGGCGATCAGCCCGAAGATCGCCGCGATGCGCGAGCGTCTGAAAGACAAGCCGCAGGAGATGCAGCAGGAGATGATGCGCATCTACCGCGAAGAGAAGATCAACCCGCTCGGCGGCTGCCTGCCGATCTTCGTGCAGATGCCGTTCTTCATCTCGTTGTACTGGGTGCTGCTGTCCACCGTCGAGATGCGCGGCGCGCCGTGGATTGGCTGGATCACCGACCTCTCGGCAAAGGACCCGTACTTCATCCTGCCGATCCTGATGACGCTGACGAGCCTGCTGCAGACCTGGCTCAACCCGACGCCGCCCGATCCGATGCAGGCCAAGATGATGTGGTTCATGCCGCTGATCTTCTCGGTGATGTTCTTCGTGTTCCCGTCCGGCCTGGTGCTGTACTGGCTGACGAACAACATCCTGTCGATCGCTCAGCAGTACGTGATCAACAAGCGGCTGGGCGTGCTCGGCAAGTAGCCGATTCACCGGCCCTGCTGCCTGACCTGAAATGCCTCGCGTCTGCGGGGCATTTTTGACGTCTGGCCTGCGCCAGGATCAACCCATGCTGTCCTGCCAACATGACCCGATCGTCGCCGTCGCCACGGCGAGCGGGCGCGGTGCGGTCGGCGTCGTGCGCGTCTCAGGCGCTGACCTCGGCGCGCTGATCGTCGCGCTGTGCGGCCGCACGCTCGAAGCGCGCCACGCCACCTATGGCGCGTTCGCCGACGCCGACGGCACAGCGATCGACCGAGGTCTCGCCCTCCACTTCCCGGCACCGCACTCCTACACCGGAGAGGACGTGCTCGAACTGCAGGCGCATGGCGGCCCGGTGGTGTTGCAATTGCTGGTGGCACGCTGCCTGGAAGCGGCGGCTGAAACCGACCCGAATACCGGCCAGGCCCGGCTGCCATTGCTGCGGCTGGCCCAGCCGGGTGAATTCACCGCGCGCGCGTTTCTCAACGACAAGCTCGACCTGGCCCAGGCCGAAGCCGTAGCCGACCTGATCGACGCCAGCACCGAAGCGGCCGCACGGTCGGCGAGCCGTTCGCTCACCGGCGCGTTCTCGGACGAAATCAATGTGCTGCGCGACCGGCTTATCGAACTGCGAATACTCGTCGAGGCCACGCTCGATTTCCCGGAGGAAGAGATCGACTTTCTCGAAAAGGCCGGTGCCCGGGGCCGGCTCGCCGCCGTCACAGCCAGCGTCGACGCTGTCCTGGACCGGGCCCACCAGGGCGCCTTGCTGCGCGAAGGCATCAGCTTCGTGCTGGCCGGGCAACCGAACGTCGGCAAGAGCTCGTTGCTCAACGCGCTGGCGGGTGCCGAACTCGCCATCGTGACGCCGATTGCCGGCACCACGCGCGACAAGGTCAGCGAAACAATTCAGATCGAAGGTGTACCGGTGCACATCATCGACACCGCCGGCCTGCGCGACTCCGAAGACGAAGTCGAGCGCATCGGTGTGGCACGCAGCTGGGCCGAGATCGAGCGCGCTGACGCCGTGCTCTTCATGCACGACTTGACGCGCCTCGGCGAGCCCGGCTACGACACTGGTGAAGCCCGCATCGCGGCACGTCTGCCCGCTGCGCTCGCAAGCAATGGGCGCCTGCTGCACGTGTTCAACAAGGCCGACGCAGCGAAGCCTGGCATATCGCTCCATGAGGGTTTGGCGATTTCGGCGCGAACCGGCGATGGAATCGAAGCGCTGCG
>CANJKD010000095.1 GCA_947474415.1 Burkholderiales bacterium
AGATCGGGTCGGGTGACCCCGGCCACACGCTGGTCGACATCGTCGAACGCTTCGAATGCGACATGGTCATCATGGCAGCACGCGGCATCGGTGACCTGCGCATCGCCGTGATGGGCTCGGTGTCGCACTCGGTGCTGCAAGCGGCCAGCGTGCCGGTGATGATCGTGAAGCAGCCAGAGCGTTGATCGGCGCTGGCGCGGTTCAGAGCTTGTGAGTTTCGTGAATTGGCTCGCTCTCCCCAAGGGGCGAGGGAGCAGAACGCAGCTGCGGCAGAAGAGCCGTCGAAGGCTCAGCCGGCCTGGATCACGCCGCGCTCGATCTGGTCGCGCTCCAGCGACTCGAACAGCGCCTTGAAGTTGCCCTCGCCGAAGCCGTCGTCGCCCTTGCGCTGGATGAACTCGAAGAACACCGGGCCGAGCAGCGTTCCCGAGAAGATCTGCAGCAGCAGGCGCTGCTTGCCATCGGCCGTGTTGCCGTCGAGCAGGATGCCGCGCGCCTGCAATGCGTCCGTGTCTTCGCCGTGGCCGGGCAGCCGGCCTTCGAGCATCTGGTAATAGGTGGCGGGCGGCGCCTTCATCAACGGCACGCCGGCTTTGCGCAGGCTGTCGACACTGGCGAACAGGTCGTCCGACAGCAGCGCGATGTGCTGGATGCCCTCGCCGTTGAACGCCATCAGGAACTCTTCGATCTGGCCGGTGGTTTTCGAAGCCTCTTCGTTCAGCGGAATGCGGATCAGCCCGTCGGGGGCTGTCATGGCCTTCGAGGTCAGGCCGGTGTATTCGCCCTTGATGTCGAAGAAGCGGATCTCGCGGAAGTTGAACAGCCGTTCGTAAAAGGCCGACCAGTACGCCATGCGGCCGCGGTAGACGTTGTGCGTCATGTGGTCGATGAGGCGCAGGCCGTGGCCGGGCGGGTGGCGGGATGCGCCACCGAGAAACACGAAGTCGATGTCGTAGATCGACTTGCCTTCCTCGAAGCGGTCGATCAGGTACAGCGGCGCCCCGCCGATGCCCTTGATGGCCGGCAGGCGCAGTTCCATCGGGCCGGTCGGCACATCGACCGGCTGGGCGCCGAGTTCGAGCGCTCGCTTGTAGGCGTGGTGGGCGTCCTTCACGCGGAAGGCCAGGCCGCAGGCCGAGGGCCCGTGCTCGGCCGCGAAGTACGAGGCCACGCTGTGCGGCTCGCTGTTGACGATGAAGTTGATGTCGCCCTGTCGGAAAAGCGCGACGTTCTTCGAGCGGTGCTGTGCCACGCGCGTGAAGCCCAGCAGCTCGAACACCGGCTCCAGCAGGTTCGGCGTGGGGGACGCGAATTCGACGAACTCGAAACCCATCAACCCCATCGGGTTGTCGAAAAGATCGGCCATGGTGATGCTCCTGAAGAGAAAGAAAACGACAGACGGGTGCGGTCTATCGCTTCTGTGGCGGAGCCCCGGGCCGGCCGCGCACGCTGCGCGCCAGGTGGTGGCCGAAGGTGGGTGGGTTGCTGCGGGTGGTGGTCACCCCGCGATGTTGCCTGAGATCGCGCGCCTGCGGCTGAATTCGCTCCTTGCGATGAAACGGAGTCCCTCATGACCGCGCTTCGTGGCCTCGCGTTGCTGCTGCTCTTGCAGGCCGCGGGCGACGGCCTGACGCATGCGTTGGCACTGCCATTCCCCGGCGCGGTGGTCGGCCTGGTGCTGTTGTCGCTCGCATTGAACTGGCCGTGGATCCGAGAGCCGGTGGCGGCAGTGGCCGAGTTGCTGCTGGCGAACTTGTCGCTGCTGTTCGTGCCGGTGGGCGTGGGCGTCATCATGCATTTGCAACTGGTGTCGCGCTACGGCGTGCAGTTGCTGCTCGTCATCGTGTTGTCGACCTGGATCGGCATGGCGGTGACGGCCATCGTGCCGCGCCGCCTTTTGAAAGGCCGGCCATGACCGACTTCGTGCAACTGTGGGTCTACCTGTCGGCCACGCTCGTGGTCTATGTGAGCGCTGCAGCGCTCTATGAGCGCGTGGGCCGCGCGCCCTGAGCGAACCCGGTGCTGTGGTCGGTGGCGTGCCGGCCTGTTTGTCGCCACTCGCACGCCGTACCCGACCTACTTCGCCGGTGCGCAGTTCGTGCATGTGCTGCTCGGGCCGTCGGTGGTGGCGGTGTTCGCCGTCGTCACCGGGCTGGTGGGCGCCTTGTCCGGCAAGTACGTGTTCGATGGCCTGCGCATCGGCGCGTGGGCGGTGCGCGGCTTCGCATTGGGCACGACGGCACACGGCATCGGCGCGGCCAGGGCCTTGCAGGTGGATGCCGATGCCGGCGCCTACGCCGGCATCGCGCTGGGCCTGCAGGTCTTGCTGGCGTCGCTGCTGTTCCACTGGTTCGGCTGAGCCGCGTCAGCCCACCGACGCGGCGGGCTCCGACCACGATGCAGCGCTCTGGCGCGCGTTGGCCGCGTGCTGAAGCACTCCTATTCTTCGGCGCTTGCGCTCCAGAACGCCTGCCGCACCCCGGGCAGAGATTCCAACTGCTCGATGACACGGTCCAGTTCCGGAGCCTCCACTGCGGTCACATAGGGATTGGCTTCGATCTCCGTGTCGTGCTGCCCGAACGCGTGTTGATCGACATCGCGTACCGGGTAGCTCGATGCCTCCAGCAGTTCGATGAGCTTTTCCTGCACATCCGCCTGGCTGGCGCGATCACAGATGACATAGACGCTGTACGTCGCCTCACCCGACGACTCCTGCACAGGACGGCGGTTGATCCGGTTAACGACGGGACGCAGCAAGGTGTTGCTGGCCAGTACGAAGAGTGCGCCCACCACCGCCTCACGGATCAGGTCGGCGCCCGCGCACGCACCCACGGCTGCCGATCCCCAAAGTGTTGCTGCGGTGTTCAAACCAATGACGTTGGCCCCTTCCTTCATGATCGCACCGGCCCCCAGAAAGCCGATACCAGACACCACGTAGGCAGCGACGTGCACCGCCCCTTCGTGCCCATTCAACCGGTTTGCCATGTCCACGAAGACGGCGGCCCCCACCGCCACCAAGGTGTTCGTGCGCAGGCCGGCGGTGCGTTGCCGGTATTGCCGCTCCAGGCCGATCAGGCTTCCGTGCGCGAATGCCGTGGTCAGGCTGATCGCGGTGTCGATCAACGAACTCAGATTGAACTGATTGAAAGCTTCCATGGCCGAGATGCTGGCGCAGGGAAACGCCCGGTTGCCGACCCAGCCGGGTGTTTGCCAAGCGTTTCCGGGTTTCCCAACGTGTTTCGCTGCGCCGCCCTGCAGAGCGGTGCAATCTCACCCGCTACGTTCACACCACCCCGCAAGTTTTATGGCGAATGCGTTTTGTCGCGACGAATGACGAAACCCGGCTGATTCGACGGGTGTCGCGCCACGGCCAGTTGCGATGTGGATCGTCCTGAGGCTGCGATCCCGTGCCAGTGGCGCCGAACCAAGGTGCTGCACCACCCGTCGTGATGGTGCATTGCACGGCCGAGCAGGATCAGGCCGTTGCACGCGACCTCAAGGCGCGCGGGTTGGGCGCGCCTTGTCCTCGCCGAAGAGCTCGAAGACCACACCGCGCAGCCACTGGTGTGCCGGCGAGCGGTGCACCTTGGCGTGCCAGAACACGTTGATGGCGATCTCGGGCAAGTCGATCGGGTGCGTCCGGAAGGTGAGATCGAACGGTTCGACCAGGCTTTCGGCCAGGCGCTCGGTCACGGTGGCCACCATGTCCGAGCTTCGCAGCAGCTGGCCCACGCTGACGAAGTGGGGGATGGTCAGGCGCACGGCACGGTCGACGCCCGCACGCCGGATCAGTTCGTCGACCTTGCCGTGGCCGGTGCCGGCCGACACGATGACGAGATGTTCCGCCGCCTTGAAGTCCGCCAGCGACAGGCGCTTGCGGTCCAAGGCGTGGCCCTTCCTGTAAAGGCACACATAGCGCTGCCGGAACAGGCGGCGTTGGAAGAAGCCCGCCTTGAGTTGCGGCAGCGAGCCGATGGCCAGGTCCACCTGGCCGGCTTCCATGTCGTCACGCAGGTTCGTGGCGGTGGCGCGCACGGTGCTGAGCGAGACGCCCGGGGCGTCCTGGCGCAGGCGCTCGACCAGCCCGGGAAGGAACACGATCTCGCCGATGTCGGTCATGCTGATCGTGAACGAACGCTTCACGCTCGCAGCCTCGAATCGGCTGTGCTGGTTCAGGCCGCTGTGGATCATGCCGAGCGCATAGCCGATGGGCTCAGCCAGTTGCTCCGCAAAGGGCGTGGGCATCATGCCCGTCGGCGTGCGGACGAACAGGTCGTCGCCGAATTGCCGCCGCAGCTTGGCCAGCGTGTTGCTGACGGCAGGCTGGGTCAGGCCCATCTTCTCGGCCACTTTCGACACCCGCCGCTCGACCATCAAGTGCTGTAAGAGTACCAACTGGTTCAGATCGATGTCCGACAGCTCCATGGGCTCTCCATCACGGCCAGTGATACATCACATTCACGCCATTCTATTTGCCGAATGGTCCGAAAGAGGAATGATGTAAGCACCGCATCGAACCCGCCATGGACATCCTCGTTCAACCTCTCAACCGCGTCATCCGGGTCCAACCCGGCGCCAATCTCCTGAAGGCGCTGCAGGACGCCCAGGTGCCGATGTCTTACTCGTGCATGGCCGGGCGCTGCGGCACCTGCCGTTGCCGGGTGCTCGACGGCGAGGTCATGGAGGGCGCGGGCGAGCAACAGCGCCCGTTCGACGGCGAACCCGGTTTCGTGCTCGCCTGCCAGACCTACCTCACCGAGCCCTGCACGATCGAGATCCCGGAGCCCGACGAAGTCGTGGTGCACCCGGCCCGCATCGTCAAGGCCACGGTCGCGGCCGTTGAAGACCTGACCCACGACATCAAGCGCCTGGTGCTGCGCCCCGCCAAGCCAGTCGCGTTCTCGCCAGGGCAGTACGTTCAACTCCAGTTCACGCCGAAGCACGTCAGGCCGTATTCGATGGCCGGATTGACGGGCGACGGCCGGTTCGAATTCCACGTTCGCCTGGTCCCCGACGGGCGCGTGACGGGCTACATCGCGCACGCGCTCAAGGTCGGAGATTCGGTCAAGGTCAGCGGGCCGCTGGGCTCGGCCTACCTGCGCCGCAAGCACGAGGGCCCGATGCTTTGCGTTGCCGGCGGCACCGGGCTGGCGCCGATCCTGTCGATCCTGCGCGGTGCTGTCGCGCAGGGCATGACGAACCCCGTTCATCTCTACTTCGGCGTGCGATCGCCGCGCGACGTCTACGGCATGCCCTGGCTCGACCAGCTGAAGCGGGAACACCCGGGCCTGAACGTGCACGTCGTCGTGACCTCCGGTGGTAATTCTTCGACCCAGCGTTGCGGCCTGGTCACCCACGCCATCGAGCAGGACCACGGCGACCTGAATGGTTGGCGCGCCTACCTGTGCGGATCGCCGCCCATGGTCGAGGCGGCCACCGTCGTCGCCCGCCGCAAGGGCATCGCGGCCGAGCACATCCATGCCGACGCGTTCTACACCCAAGGCACCTGAGAAGGTGCGAAGGAGACACCCCGTGCAAGCTGAAAAACTCCCGCCCGATGCCTTGCGCCAACGCGCCGATCAGCGCGCCGATTACTACGGCCGCATCGGCACCCGCCACATGACGCCCCTGTGGGAAGTGCTCGGTGCACTGGTGCCGCCGCAGCCGCGTTCGCCGGCTGCTGCCCACCTGTGGCGCTACAGCGAACTGCGCGATCAGGTGCTGGAGGCCGGCAGGCTGATCACCGCGGAAGAGGCCGAGCGGCGCGTGCTGATCCTGGAGAACCCGGCGCTGCGCGGCCAGTCGTGCATCACGCAGTCGCTCTACGCCGGGCTGCAACTCATCATGCCGGGGGAAGTGGCGCCGGCACATCGACATACCCAGTCGGCGCTGCGCCTCGTGCTCGACGGCGAGGGCGCCTACACGGCGGTCGACGGTGAGCGCACCACGATGCGCCGTGGCGACTTCATCATCACGCCCGCCTGGACCTGGCACGACCACGGCAATCTCGGCGACCAGCCGGTGGTCTGGCTCGATGGGCTGGACATCCCGATCGTGCGCTTCCTCGACGCCGGTTTTGCCGAGCGCAGCGAGCAGGTGTCTCAAGCGCCGCTGCGCCCCGAAGGCGATGCGCTGGCGCGCTACGGCGCGAACATGGTGCCGCTCGACTACCAGCCGAAGCCGGCCGATCCGACGCGCGTTTTCGTCTACCCGTTCGAGCGCACGAAGGCTTCCCTGGTCGCCATCTCGCAGGGCGCGCCAGACGCGCACCACGGCTTCAAGCTGCGCTACGTGAACCCGGCGACCGGTGCGTCGCCAATGCCGACCATCGGCTCCTTCGCGCAGCGCCTGCCGGCCGGCTTCGAGACGAAGCCGGTGCGCTGTACCGACGGCAGCGTGCACGTCTGCCTGGAGGGTGGCGGTGAAGCCCGTGTCAGCAGCCCCTCCGGCGACCACACCTGGCGCTTCGAGGCGAACGACATGTTCGTCGTGCCGTCCTGGCATGCGTTGCAACTGCGTGCCGACCGCGACGCGGTGCTGTTCAGCTTTTCCGACCGGCCCATTCAGCAGGCGCTGGGCCTGTGGCGCGAGGAACGCCTGTGATTCAGCTGCAGCCGCACCCGTGACATCCAACCCACCAAGGACTCCCATGAAGCTTGCCATCGAAGCTCCCCCGCTGCACACGCTGTCGATCGCCGGACGCGACGAGCGCTTTCCGGTCAATCGCGTGTTCTGTGTTGGCCGCAACTACGCCGCCCATGCCCGCGAAATGGGCAAGGACCCGGACCGCGAGCCGCCGTTCTTCTTCATGAAACCAGCGGCCGCCGTGGTCGACGCGGCATCGCCGACCGCCGTGCCCTATCCGCCGAAGACGGCGAACTATCACCACGAGATCGAACTGGTGGTGGCCATCGGCCGCGGCGGACGCGATATCCCGATCACGCAGGCGCTTGACCACGTCTACGGTTATGCCGTCGGCCTGGACATGACCCGGCGTGACCTGCAACTCGAAGCGCGCGACAAGGGTCGGCCCTGGGAGTTCGGCAAGTCGTTTTCCCTGTCGGCGCCGGTCGGCTCCTTACGCCGCGCACAGGACATCGGGCACCCGTCGGCAGCCGCGATTACGCTGACCGTCAACGGCCAGCTGCGGCAGTCGTCCGACATCGACAAGCTGATCTGGTCGGTGTCCGAATGCGTGGCCTACCTGTCGGAGTACGAAGCACTGGAGCCTGGCGACATCATCATGACGGGCACGCCCCAAGGCGTGAACGCCGTGGTGGCCGGTGACCTGATGCGCGGCGATATCCAGGGGCTCAGCGCGATCGAGGTACGGGTGACCGGCTGAAGAGCGCTGCAGAGGGCTGGACAGGGCTGAAGTACGGCAGCCACCGCCCGAGTCGCCCACAAGCGAACAAACAAGGAGACAAGGCATGAACGAAACCTCGACGGTCTTTCCCGACCAGCCGGTGTGGGAGGGCGACGGTACCCACCGCATCCCGTTCCGCGCCTACACCAGCGACGCGATCTACCGCAAGGAACTGGAGCGCTTCTTCTACAAGGGCCACTGGTGCTACGTCGGCCTGGAGGCCGAGGTGCCCAACCCGGGCGACTTCAAGCGCACCGTGGTAGGCGAGCGCTCGGTGATCCTGGCG
>CANJKD010000096.1 GCA_947474415.1 Burkholderiales bacterium
GCGGGCTGCAGAAGTACACGCCAGCGGCCATGGCGCTGTTCGCACCTTACGTCAATTCCTACCGTCGCCTGGTGCGCGGCAAGGCGGCGCCGATCAACATCCAGTGGGGCACCGACAACCGCACCGTGGGCATCCGTTCGCCGGTGGCCAGCGCAGCCGCTCGGCGCATCGAGAACCGCGTGATCGGTGCCGACGCGAACCCGTACGTGGCGCTCGCCGCCACGCTGGCCTGCGGCTATCTCGGCATGAAGAACCGAATCGAGCCCGCACCCGAGTGCAAAGGCGACGCCTACCTGTCCGAGTTCCAGCTGCCGCGTTCACTGAGCCAGGCGCTGTCGTGGCTGGCCGACGAGAAAGACCTGCACGATGTGCTCGGCAAGGAGTTCATCACCGTGTATTCCGAAGTGAAGGAGATCGAGCACGACGAGTTCATGCAGGTCATTTCGCCGTGGGAGCGCGAGCACCTTCTTCTGCACGTGTGACACCGATGTGACCCATCCCCGCGTGTGAACCCTCGCCTCGTCAGATCAAGGAGCACCCCATGAATGCAGTATTGAAAAGCGCCGCCGGCGCCGACCGCAGCACCCGGGAATGGCAGGCCGCCGACGCCGCCCACTATCTGCACCCCTTCACCGATTTCAAGGCACTTGCGGACAAGGGTTCGCGCGTGATAGCCCAGGCGGGCAACATCTATCTCTGGGACAGCGAGGGCCACAGGCTCCTCGATGCGATGTCGGGCCTGTGGTGCGTGAACGTCGGCTATGGCCGCAAGGAACTGATCGAAGCCGCTACGAGACAGTTGACCGACCTGCCTTTTTACAACAGCTTCTTCCAGACCGCCACCAAGCCCGCCATCGAGCTCGCCGAGTTGCTTTCGGAAGTGACGCCGCCGCAGTTCAAGCATGTGTTCTTCTCGGGTTCGGGCTCGGAAGGCAACGACACCGTGGTGCGCATGGTGCGGCGCTACTGGGACGTGCTGGGCCAGCCCGAGCGCACAGTCATCATCAGCCGCCATAACGCCTACCACGGCTCAACCATGGCCGGCGCATCGCTGGGCGGAATGAGCGGCATGCATGCGCAGGGCGGGCTGCCGATTCCCGGCATCACGCACATCGGGCAGCCGTTCTGGTTCGAGCTGGGCCAGGGCACGCATTCAGCGCCGCTGGCGCCAGATGCCGAACGCGCCTCGCGGGACGACTTCGGCCTGAAGGCGGCTGGCTGGCTGGAAGCGAAGATCATCGAAGTCGGCGCCGACAAGGTCGCAGCCTTCATCGGCGAACCGGTGCAAGGTGCGGGTGGCGTGATCGTGCCGCCCGAAACCTACTGGCCCGAGATCCAGCGCATCTGCGACAAATACGGCATTTTGCTGGTGTCCGACGAAGTCATCTGCGGCTTCGGCCGCACCGGCCACTGGTTCGGCTGCGAGCGCTTCGGCTTCAGGCCCGACCTGATGACGTTCGCGAAGGGCGTCACCTCGGGCTACATCCCGCTCGGCGGCGTGATGGTCGGCGAGCGCATCGCCCGCGTGCTGATTGAACAGGGCGGTGAGTTCAACCACGGCTACACCTACTCGGGCCACCCGGTGGCATGTGCGGTGGCCCTGGAGAATATCCGGGTGATCCAGCGCGAGGGGCTGGTCGAGAAGGTGCGCGACGTGCTCGGGCCTTACCTTGCCGAGCAGTTCGCCGCGCTCGCCAGTCACCCACTGGTGGGCGAAGTTCAAACCTGCGGCCTGATGGGCGCGGTGCAGATAGTGCAGGACAAGGCCACTGCCAGGAGCTTCGATTCGAACCTGGAGGTCGGCATGCTGTGCCGTAGCCATTGCTTTGCGAACGGGTTGATCATGCGCGCGGTGGGTGACCGCATGATCATCGCGCCGCCGCTTGTCATCACCCGCGACCAGATCGACGACATGATGGCCCTGATCCGCCGCTGCCTCGACCTCACGCTGGCCGACGTGCTGCGCAACGGCTGGATCTGACGATCGCAAGTACCGCAGTGGCACGGGGTTTGCCTGTAGCTGCCTCTGTGCTGCCGCTGGCTAGACTGCACGGCACTCCCTGAAGACGCCCCTCTCTCTTTCCGACAAGGAATCGACCATGAAACGGATGTTCAACGCCCTGCTCTCTCGCACCTCGCTCGCCTCGCTCGCGTCGATCACCGCAGCCGCCAGTCTGGTGCTCGCCAGCGCTGCGCGAGCGCAGGAAGAAGAAAAGCTGCTGAACGTCTACAACTGGTCCGACTACATCGCCGACGACACGATCAAGGCCTTCGAGAAGGAAACCGGCATCAAGGTCCGCTACGACAACTTCGACAACAACGAGATCGTGCATGCCAAGCTCGTGGCGGGCAAGACCGGCTACGACGTGGTTGTACCGTCCTCCGGCTGGGCCAAGCTGCAGGCCGATGGCGGCCTGCTGCGCAAGATCGACAAGGGCTTGCTGCCGAACTACAAGAACCTCGATCCCGACATCCAGGCCCAGCTCGCCAAGCTCGACCCTGGCAACCAGTACATGGTCAACTGGCTGTGGGGCTACACCACGGTGGGCATCAACGTCGACAAGGTCAAGGCGGCGCTCGGCGGCATGCCGATACCTGACAACGCCTGGGACCTCGTTTTCAAGCCCGAGTACATCGCCAAGCTCAAGTCCTGCGGCGTGTCGTTCCTCGACTCGGCCACGGAAGTCGTGCCGGCGGCGCTGTGGTACCTCGGCAAGCCTGCCTACAGCAAGAACCCCGGCGACTACGCGGCCGTGACCGGATTGCTCAAGTCGATTCGGCCGAGCGTGACCCTCTTCAGTGCGTCCGGCTACATCAACGACATGGCGGGCGGCTCGATCTGCGTAGCGCTCGGCTGGTCGGGCGATATCAACATCGCGAAGAACCGCGCGATCGAAGGCAAGACCGGCCAGAAGATCGAGGCCTTGCTGCCCAAATCGGGAGGCTTGCTGTTCTTTGACACCATGGTGATTCCGGCCGACGCACCCCATCCTGGCAATGCGCACAAGTTCATCAACTTCATCCTGAAGCCAGAGGTTCACGCGAGCATCACCAACAAGGTGTACTACGCGAACCCGAACAAGGAGTCGCGCCGGTTCATCAAGCCCGAAGTCGCGAACGACCCGACGGTGTTCCCGAGCGAGGCCGAGATGAAGAAGATGTCGGTGCCCGAGGCCATCAACAACGACATTCGTCGGCTGATGACGCGCACCTATACCTCGTTCAAGACCGGCTTGTGATGGCTCGGGAAAGCGCGTGATGGCTGCAGAAGCTTTTCTCCAGATCCGCAACGTCGTCAAGGACTTCAGCGGCTACAAGGCGGTCAATAACGTCAGCATCGACATCGGCAAGGGCGAGATCTTCGCGCTGCTCGGGTCGTCGGGCTGCGGCAAGACCACGCTGCTGCGCATGCTGGCGGGCTTCGAGACGCCCACCTCGGGCAACATCGTGCTCAACGGCCAAGACCTCGCCGGCATGCCGCCGTACGAGAGCCCGATGAACATGATGTTCCAGTCGTATGCGCTGTTCCCGCACATGACGGTCTGGGACAACGTCGCCTTCGGCCCGCGTCGCAGCGGCATGTCGGCTGCCGAGGTGGCCGTGCGTGTCGACGAAATGCTCAAGCTCGTGCAGCTCGGCAAGTTCGCCAAGCGCAAGCCGCACCAGCTGTCGGGCGGCCAGCAGCAGCGGGTGGCCCTGGCGCGCAGCCTGGCGAAGAAGCCGCAGTTGCTGCTGCTCGACGAGCCGCTCGGCGCGCTCGACAAGAAGCTGCGCGAGGAAACCCAGATCGAGCTGGTCAACATCATCGAGACGGTCGGCGTGACTTGCGTCATGGTCACGCACGACCAGGAAGAGGCGATGACGATGGCCTCGCGCATCGCGGTGATGAGCGAGGGCCGCCTCCTGCAGGTGGGCGCGCCGAGCGACATCTACGAAACGCCGGCGAACCGTTTCGTGGCCGATTTCATCGGCAATGTCAACCTGATGGACGGCACAGTGGAAACCGACGCGGTCGACCACGTCACGATCCATTGCGCCGACTGTACGCACTACGTCGGCCACGGCATCACGGGCACCGAAGGCATGCAGGTGTCGGTGGCGTTGCGGCCCGAGAAGATCCGCATCTCGCGCGAGGCGCCGTCGCTGCATCCCGGTGAACCCGACGTGGCATTCAACCGGGTCAGAGGCACCGTCAAGGACATGTCCTATTTCGGAAGTTTCACGGTTTACCACCTGCTGCTGGCGAGTGGGATGGTGCTGAAGATCAGCGCCAGCAATACCGAACGCCACCGCGAAGACGAACTCACCTGGGGCGACGTGGCCTGGGCGAGCTGGTCACAGAGCGCGCAAGTGGTGTTGACAGCATGAGCAGCGCGATCGGGGGCGCGACCGGAACGGGCAAGGGCCGCAGCGGGCGCGGTGGCCGCTGGGCGGTGATCGGCATCCCGTACTTCTGGCTGTTCCTGTTCTTCATGTTGCCGTTCCTGATCGTGCTGAAGATCAGCGTTTCCGAAATGGAGACGGTGACGTTCAAGGACGTGCTGACCTTCAAGAATGGCGTGCTCGCGCTGTCGCTGAAGCTCAGCAACTACGCCTCGCTGGTGCAGGACGATCTCTATTTCCTCACCTATCTGTCGAGCCTGAAATACGCCGCCGTCACGACCGTGTTGTGCCTGTTCATCGGCTACCCGTTCGCCTATTTCATGGCGCGCGCCAAGCCGACCGTCCAGCCGACCCTGTTGATGCTGGTGATGCTGCCCTTCTGGACTTCATTCCTGCTGCGTGTCTATGCCTGGAAGGGCTTGCTGAGCGAAAACGGCTGGGCCGCCGACTTTATCGCCGCGACCGGCCTCGACCGCGTGCTACTGGCATTCAACCTGATCCCGGCCCAGGGCCAGTTGATGAACACGCCGTTCTCGCTCGTGCTTGGCATGACCTACACCTACCTGCCGTTCATGATCCTGCCGCTGTACTCCAACCTGGCCAAGATGGACTTGCGCCTGCTCGAAGCCGCGAGCGACCTGGGCGCATCGGCCTGGGTCGCGTTCTGGAAGATCACGGTGCCGCTGTCGAAGGCCGGCATCATCGCCGGCTCGATGCTGGTGTTCATTCCGTGCGTCGGCGAGTACGTGATCCCCGAACTGCTCGGCGGGCCGCAGACGCAGATGATCGGGCGCACGCTCTGGGACGAGTTCTTCAGCAACAACGACTGGCCGATGGCCTCGGCGGTGGCGGTGGCGATGGTGCTGCTGATCATCGTTCCGCTCGCCATCTTCAACAAGTACCAGGCTGAAGCGACGGAGTCGCGACCATGAATTTCTCGATGGAGAAGTGCCCATGAATGCTGCTTCCGTGAACCGCTGGTTCGGACGCGGCTGGCTCTCGCTGGGCTTCGTCTTCCTGTACCTACCGATCGTGGCGCTGGTGCTCTACTCGTTCAACAACTCGCCGGTGCCCAACGTCTGGCGCGGCTTCACGCTGAAGTGGTACGCGGCGCTGGGCTCCGACGTCGAAATGCTGTCCGGCCTGTGGCTGTCGCTGAAGATCGCGTTCTTCACTGCCTGCTCGTCGGTGGTGCTGGGCACGCTGGCAGCTCTGGCGCTCGTCAAGTACCGGCGCTTCAGTGGCCGCACGCTGTTCTCGGGCATGGTGAACGCACCGCTCGTGATGCCCGAGGTCATCATCGGCCTGTCGCTGCTGCTGATGCTGGTGTCGATGCAGCGCGCGCTGGGCTTCCCGGAGCGCGGCCTGATGACGATCTGGCTCGGCCACCTGCTGCTCGGCATGGCCTACGCTGCCGTCATCGTGCAGGCTCGGCTGCAAGACCTGAACCCGCAGCTCGAAGAAGCAGCCATGGACCTGGGCGCGAAGCCCTGGCAAGTGTTCACGCTCGTCACGCTGCCGATGATCTCGCAGGCGCTGATGTCGGCCTGGCTGCTCACGTTCACGCTCTCGCTCGACGACGTGGTCCTGTCGGCGTTCCTGTCCGGCCCCGGCGCGACGACGATGCCGCTGGTGATCTTCTCGCGTGCCCGCCTCGGCCTGAACCCGAGCGTGAACGCGATCGCGACGCTGATCGTCTTCGTGGTGTCGATCAGCGTCATCGCCGCGAGCTACCTGATTGCCAGACACGAACGCATCCGCGCCGCCGAGGTGGCCGCCGCGTCACGTGCCGGTTGAGCCCTGCACCCTTCCATCGAATCAACCCCCAGAGAGACCGCATGAAGAACTTCCAACCGCACACCCTCGCTCTGGCCCTGGCAGTGGCCTTCCCGTCGCTGGCTGCGGCGCAATCGAACGAAGAACTGATGAAGGAACTGCTCGCGCTGAAAGAGCGCGTCGGCCAGCTCGAATCGGCCTTGAAGGCGAAGGATGCGGCCAAGCCGGCCGACGCTGAAAAGCAATGGGGCATGACGCCCGCGCAAGTGCAAGACTTCAACCGCGTCAGCCTGAAGACCGAGGCGCTCGAAGACGCGATCGAGGCGCAGGGCTTCAAGGGCCTGAAGATCAGCGGCCAGATGGACCCGAGCTTCATCTACAACAAGTCGCAGAACCGGGCCGGCTTCCAGTTCCTGAATTCGGTGGGCGACGACGGCTACAACTACGACAACTCGTACTTCGGCATGGCGTTGATCGACTTCCAGAAGGAAATGGAAGGTGGCACGAAATGGCGCTTGACACTCGCCCCGAACCGTGGCGTGGGGGCGGTAGTCGACGGCCAGTCGGTTGTGCACGAAGCCAGCGTGTCGGTGCCGCTGGGCGACCTGCAAAACCGATTGATCGCCGGCCAGATTCCCGACTGGTCGGGCTACGAATACCTGCCACCGACCCAGAACAAGCTGATCACCCACAACCTGTTGTTCGACTTCACGCTGCCTACCGCCTACACCGGCGCCGGCATGGAAGTCGCCAGCGGCAAGTGGATCATGAAGGGCGTGCTCGCCAACATGAACGCCTCGCGCAAGAGCCGTTTCAACAAGACGCCGGTGTTCGCCTACCGTGGCGATTACTCGAAAGGGGAGTACGCGGGCTTCGGCTTTGCCGGCGTGCACGGCAAGGCCGCGAACTTCCGCAGCGACGATGTGAACCCGGTCACCGGCAATGCCTACGACAACCGCGATTCCACGCTGAACCTGCTGGAGGTCGATGCCTATTTCATTCGCGGCGACTGGACGGTCCAGGGCCAGGTGAGCTATGGCCAGCAGCAGAACGGCGCCATCACTGCGGACTCCGTGACGGGTGAGTTGCGTGATTCACGCTGGTACGGCGCCTCGGCGCTGGCTGCCTACAAGATCACACCGCGC
Organism: Burkholderiales bacterium; assembly: GCA_947474415.1. Lineage (GTDB taxonomy): Bacteria > Pseudomonadota > Gammaproteobacteria > Burkholderiales > Burkholderiaceae_C > LMDS01. The sequence continues at coordinate 7,305 of CANJKD010000096.1, forward strand.
CTCGAAGGCATCGCGCGCATCGACTACCTGAACAACAAGAAGCACGGCGGCGGCCTGCTGGGCTACACCTTTGCCGATGACCGCAACGGCATCGGCCCCGACCCCTTCGGCGACCCGGAAGCCGGCGCGAACCGCATGGCCTTGTCCGTCGGCATGGGCTACCTCTTCAGCTCGAACCTGACCTTCAAGGCCGAGTACCGGCTCGACCGGGCCAGCCAGGCGGTGTTCGTCGATGTCAAGGACGGCCGCTACAGCAAGAGCAACCATCTGCTTGGTGCCTCGATGGTGCTGAGCTTCTGATCGCCATGGCCGCCACCCCAAGAACACCGATCGACTGGCAC
>CANJKD010000097.1 GCA_947474415.1 Burkholderiales bacterium
CTGCTGCAGGCCAAGCCGCCACTTGCGGCCGACATCGCCGTGGTGCTGACCGGCGTCAATGACGTGATCGACCTGGTCCCACCGAGGCGCGCCACCCTGCACCGCGAGGCACTGGCCGACTGGCTGCTCGCTGGTGGACGCGTGCGCCATGTCGTGTTCGCCGCGCTGCCGCCGATCAACCAGTTCCCGCTGCTGCCACAACCCCTGCGGCGCGTGATGGGCGACGACGCGCGGCGCCACAACGACGCGATGGCGCAGTGGGCCGCCAATCGCATCGACGTGCACCATGTGCCGATCACGCTGCAACTCTCGCCGGCTGCGATGTCGCGCGACGGCTTTCATCCCGGCGAGCCGATCTACCGTGCATGCGGCGAGGCGATCGCGCGCTTCGTCGCCGAGCACATCATCACCACGAGGCCACACCCATGAGCCCACCGGGCCGCCCCAAGGGCGAATACCGGAGAGCGCATCACGAAGGTATTCCAATGAGCACGTCGCAGAACACATTGAACGGCAAGACCCTCTTCATCACCGGCGCATCGCGCGGCATCGGTCTGGCGATCGCGAAGCGCGCCGCGCGCGACGGCGCCAACATCGTGATCGCCGCCAAGACCAGCGACCCGAACCCGAAGCTGCCGGGCCCCATCCACTCAGCGGCGGCCGAGATCGAAGCGGCCGGCGGCCAGGCATTGGCGCTGCAGACCGACATCCGCGACGACGCCAGCGTGCTTGAGGCGGTGGCGCGCGCGGTTTCCCGTTTCGGTGGCATCGACATCCTGGTCAACAACGCCAGCGCGATCAGCCTGACGCCGACCACCGCCACGTCGATGAAACGCTTCGACCTGATGTTCGGCGTGAACGTGCGCGGCACCTACCTGTGCACACAGGCGGTCCTTGCCGAGTTGGTCAAGTCGGCGCAGGCCGGGCGCAACCCGCACGTGCTGAACATGTCGCCACCGCTGAGCATGCGCGAGCACTGGTTCAGCCCGCATGTGGCCTACACGATGGCCAAGTACGGCATGAGCGAATGCACGCTCGGCCATGCCGGCGAGTTCAAGCCGTACGGCATCGGCGTCAACAGCCTGTGGCCACGCACCGCCATCGCCACCGCAGCGCTGCAGATGATTCCGGGTGTGGACCTGGGCCGGTGCCGCACGCCGGAGATACTGTCAGACGCCGCCTACCTGATCCTGACCAGCGATGCGAAGCTGACGACCGGCAACTTCTTCATCGACGACGAACTGCTCGCCGTGCACGGCGTGACCGATTTCGACCAGTACAGCGTCATGCCAGGCACGAAAGACTTCATCCCCGATTTCTTTGTCGATTGAGGCCGACCTGGGGTTGCCGCAGACCTGGCTGGCGCCACCACCGCGATCACCGCGATCATTGCGATCATTGCGATCACTCTTGCAGGATCGGTCTCGGTCGCCCATTGGCGTCGATGGCCACATAGGTGAGGTTCGCTTCGGTCACCTTCACCACATGCAGATTCGCCGGGTTGCGCTCGGCGTACACCTCGACATTGACGGTGATCGACGTGCGCCCGATGCGCTCGATCTTGGCGTAGAAGCTCAGCAGGTCATTCATCGACACCGCCTGCTTGAAGATGAACTGGTTCACCGCCACCGTGGCGATCCGGCCCTTCGCAATACGCGACGGCAGCACGGCGCCGGCCACGTCCACCTGCGCCATGATCCAGCCGCCGAAGATGTCGCCATTGCCGTTCATGTCGCTGGGCATCGGCATGACACGCATCACCAGTTGGCGGTCATCGGGGAGGCGCAGAGGTGCCGGCGAACCCGGTTCGGCCGGGGTGGGCTCATGGCTCACCGACGGCGCACTTGAAATCTCGGGCATATTCCGTCACCTGCTGCTGTTGTGCAGAGCATTCTTCCACCTTTCAGCCGCCTGCCCCGCGACCGACCCACTCGATGCGACCTTCCACTTCCACTTCCGCTGCCCTGCCCATGCCCTTGCCCGGGGACTCGCCGCCAGCAGCCCGCTCCGACTGGGCCACGCTGAAGAAACTGCTGCCCTATGTGTGGCAATGGCGCGGGCGCGTGGCTGTAGCGCTGTCGCTCCTGGTGGCGGCGAAGGTGGCCAACATCGGCGTGCCGCTGGTGCTCAAGCAACTGGTCGACGCGCTGGCGCTGAAGCCGGGCGACCCGCGCGTCGCCCTCGCGGTGCCAGTGGCCTTGCTGCTGGCCTATGGCGCGCTGCGCCTGTCGATCACGTTGTTCATCGAGTTGCGCGAGTTCCTGTTCTACCCGGTGGCCGCGCGCATTGCCCGGCGCGTGTCGCTTGAAGCCTTCGAGCACCTGCTGGCGCTGAGCCTGCGCTTCCACCTGGAGCGGCAGACGGGCGGTGTGTCGCGCGACATCGAGCGCGGGTCACGTTCGATCCAGTCGCTGCTGAACTACACGATCTACAACATCCTGCCCACACTGGTCGAGATCGCGTTGGTCATCGCGCTGCTCTCGGCCAAGTTCGACGGCTGGTTCGCGGCCATTACCTTCGGTGCGCTGGTGATCTACATCGCCTTCACGGTCACGGTCACGGAATGGCGCACGCATTTCCGGCGCGCGATGAACGAGCAGGACTCGAAGGCCAACACGCGAGCGGTGGACGCGCTGATCAACTACGAGACCGTCAAGTACTTCTCCAACGAAAGGTTCGAGCAGGAGCGCTACGACAAGAACTTGCAGGGGCTCGAAGCGTCGGCGATCAAGTCGCAGACCTCGTTGTCGCTGCTCAACCTGGGCCAGAGCCTGATCATCGCGACGGCGGTGACGATGCTGGTGTGGCGCGCCACGCTCGGTGTGGTGGCCGGCGCGATGACGCTGGGCGACCTGGTGCTCGTCAACGCGCTGATGATCCAGCTCTACATTCCGCTGAACTTTCTGGGCGTGATCTACCGCGAGATCAAGCAGTCGATGATCGACATGGAAAAGATGTTCGCGCTGCTCGGCCAGAACCGCGAGATCGCCGATGCACCGGGCGCGTTGCCTCTCGTGATCGCTCAAAATTCTCGCGGTTGCGCCGTGCGCTTCGAGCACGTCCGCTTCGGCTACGACGCCGACCGCATCATCCTGCACGACATCAGCTTCGAGATTCCTGCGGGCAAGACGGTGGCGGTGGTCGGCCCGTCGGGTTCTGGCAAGAGCACGCTGGCGCGGCTGCTTTTTCGCTTCTACGACGTCAACGCCGGCTGCATCGCGATCAACGGGCAAGACATTCGAAGCGTCACGCAACTGAGCCTGCGCCAGGCCATCGGCATCGTGCCGCAAGACACCGTGCTGTTCAACGACACGGTCGAATACAACATCGCCTACGGTCGCACTGGTGCCAGCCGCAAGGAGGTCGAGGCGGCGGCGGCGGCGGCGCACATCCATGCCTTCATCGCGTCCACGCCGAAAGGCTACGACACGATGGTCGGCGAACGTGGGCTGAAGTTGTCGGGCGGCGAGAAGCAGCGCGTGGCCATTGCGCGCACGCTGCTGAAGAACCCACCGGTTCTGATCTTCGACGAGGCCACATCGGCGCTCGATTCGGCCAATGAGCGGGCGATTCAGGCCGAACTGCAAAGCGCGGCCCGCAACAAGACCGCGCTTGTCATCGCGCACCGTTTGTCCACGGTGGTCGACGCGCACCAGATCCTGGTGATGGAACTCGGCCGCATTCTGGAGCGCGGCACGCACGCCGAGCTGTTGGCCGCAGGCGGGCGCTATGCGGACATGTGGCGGCTGCAGCAGTCGAGCGAAGGTGCGGAAATGAAAGATGCCCGCGAAACCGTGATGGTTTGACGGGCATCCGGGGCTGTTGCCGAGGGGCCTGACAGGCCCATGGAACAGCCTCGCGCGTGGTACACAGCCGGCCTTGCGGCGGCGCGCCACGAAGCCGATACCGGCCAGGCCGAGGGCCAGCATGGCGTAGGTGGAGGGCTCAGGAATGCCAGGCGTGACCGAGCCGAAGGTGATGTCGTCGAAGCCGGTCTGGTTGGCGGTGCCGCCGAAGTCGATCGACATGGCCGTGCCGCTGAAGCCGACGCCGACGGCGGTCCAGTTGCAGAAAGTGCCGTTCGGGTCACCGACGCAATTGTCAAAGCCCTGGGCGGTCAAACTCAAGGTACCGAGGACATTGCCGGTGCCATTCAGTCCGTCGTAGACCGTGACCGTGGCTGCAGTGGAAGACGAGTAGAAGAACGAAAAGCCCGTGGTGAAACCGGCCGCATAAGTCAGGATTGCGTTGTTGGCGTCGAGGAAGAACATCACCGTGTCGGCTGACGGCTCGTTGGCGAAGTTGCCACTCCCGCCAGCATCGGCGTCGACGAGGCCCAAGGTTGCGGGGCTGAACGACACGCCGTAGTTGACGCCGGAATTACCCAGGCTGTCCGTGCCGCCATTGTAGAAGTTGTTGATGGCGGCAAAGTCGCCAACGCCTTCGAAGTTCAGCTGAACCACAGCGGCCGATGCCGGCGCCATGAAGGCGGCCAGAGCCGCAGCTGCGAATGCACTCTTGATGAATTTCATGAACATCTCCGTATGTAGTTGACGTACGGAGTACCCGTTCGTACGCCGCAAGAGAATGTAGACAGAACGGCCCGCGCCGAATATGGGCGGGCACCCCCTGTTTCGGGGGTTTCGCCCTCCCATCCCATGAACTAGGGGGAGCGCCCTGGCGCCGTCGCTACACTTCCTGGCGTGGAAACCAAGTGGCTCGAAGACTTCGTCAGCCTCGCTGAAACGCGCAGCTTCTCGCGGTCGGCGCAATTGCGGCATGTCACGCAGCCGGCGTTTTCGCGCCGCATCCAGTCGCTCGAAGCCTGGGCCGGCATCGACCTGGTGGACCGGTAGTCCTACCCCACCCGCCTGACGCCGGCCGGTGAAACCCTGCATTCCCAGGCGCTCGACATCCTCGGCTCGCTGCAGACTGCACGCAACATGATGCGTGGCCACAAGGCGGCCGGGCACGACATGATCGAGTTCGCGGTGCCGCATTCGCTTGCCTTCACCTTTTTTCCGCACTGGGTGATGGACCTGCGCGAGCGCTTTGCAGGCTTGAAGACGCGGCCCATTGCGCTGAACGTGCACGACGCTGTGCTGCACCTCACCGAAGGCAGTTGCGACCTGCTGACGGCCTATCACCACCCGTCGCAGCCGCTGCAGTTGAACCCCGACCGCTACGAGATGCACAGTCTCGGCCACGAGACGCTGATCGCCTGTGCCAAGGCCGACGCGGCGGGCCAGCCCCTGTTCCGGCTGCCCGGTTCGCCGGGCCATGGCGTGCCGTTTCTCAGCTGCGCCGAGGGCGCCTGCCTGGGCCGCCTGGTCGAGCAGATTGCCAGGCCCAGGCCCTGTTCCGCACCGCGTGGCGTGCTGGTTTTCCTTGGCCGACGGGATGGGTGGTGTGAGACCTGCTTTTTCCCGTGGATCGAATGGGCATGCGGGCATGCCCGTGGTGCTCCGCAGGCCCCCGGCCCCTAGAATTTCGTCGACTGAATCCTGACCAACTCCGAAGGAAAAGACATGAAGAAGTTGTTGCTGGTGTCCTGCATGGCCATGGCGTTCGGCGCCGCCCACGCCGAAGACACCCTGAAGAAAATCAAGGACTCGGGCAGCGCCACGATGGGCGTGCGCGAATCGTCGGGTGCGTTGTCGTACACGCTCGGCGATGGCAAATACACCGGCTTCCACTACGAGGTCTGCCAGCAGGTCTTTGCCGACATCCAGAAGCAGCTCGGCATGGCCAAGCTCGACGTCAAGTACCAGCCGGTGACCTCGCAGAACCGCATTCCGCTGGTGCAGAACGGCACGGTTGACCTCGAATGCGGCTCGACCACCAACAACGCCACGCGCCAGAAAGACGTCGCCTTCGCGCCCACGCTTTACGTGGAAGAAGTGCGCATCGCCGTGAAGGCCGCGTCGGGCATCAGCAACATCAACCAGCTCGCGAACAAGACGGTCGCCACCACCACCGGCACCACCTCGGTCCAGTTGCTGCGCAAGCACGAGCGCGCTGCCGGCGTCGAATTCAAGGAGCTGTTCGGCAAGGACCACGCCGACAGCTTCCTGCTGCTCGAAGGCGGGCGCGCCGATGCGTTCGTGATGGACGGCCAGATCCTGGCCGGCCTGATCTCGAAGTCGAAGAACCCGGCCGACTACAAAATCGTGGGCGACGTGATCAGCGTCGAGCCGATCGGCATCATGTACCGCAAGGACGACCCGGCCTTCAAGAAGGCGGTCGACGACAGCGTGCGTGCCATGGCCAGGAGCGGCGAAGTGGCGAAGCTGTACGACAAGTGGTTCATCCAGCCGATCCCGCCGACCAACACCAAGGTCGGCCTGCCCGCCTCGGAGCTGACCAAGGCCGCGTGGGCGAACCCGAACGACAAGCCGCTGGAAGACTACGCCAGGAAGTGAACACGGCGCGCGTCGCAAGAACGTCACAACGGGAGTGAGCCGTGGGCAGCAATTGGGACTGGCAGGTGTTCCTGCAGGACACGGGAGGTGGGCGCACCTACCTCGCCTGGCTGATGTCGGCCTGGGGCTGGACGCTGTCGGTGGCGGCCCTGTCGTTGATCGTGGCGCTGGCCGTGGGCTCGCTGATGGGCATTCTGCGCACCGTGCCGAACAAGGGGCTGGTGTTCATCGGCGACGCCTGGACCGAACTGTTCCGCAACGTCCCGCTGCTGGTGCAGATCTTCCTCTGGTACCACGTGATCCCGTCGATCTTCCTGAGCCTGCGCGCCTTGCCCAGCCTGGTGCTGGTGGTGTTCGCGCTGGGCTTCTTCACGTCGGCGCGGATTGCAGAGCAGGTGCGCGCCGGCATCCAGGCCCTGCCCAAGGGCCAGCGCTTCGCCGGCCTCGCGGTGGGGCTGACGCTGCCGCAAACCTACCGCTACGTGCTGCTGCCGATGGCGTTCCGCATCGTCATCCCGCCGCTCACGTCGGAGTCGATGAACATCGTCAAGAACTCGTCGGTGGCGTTCGCGGTCAGCATCGCCGAGCTCACGATGTTCGCGATGCAGGCGCAGGAGGAAACCTCGCGCGGCATCGAGGTCTACCTTGCGGTCACGGCGCTGTATTTCGTGTCGGCGTTCGCCATCAACCGGCTGGCGCTGTTCATTGAAAACCGCGTCCAGGTTCCCGGCATGATCGGGATCGGCAAATGAGGCGCCTCACGTCGCTTCGCTCTTGCCCCCGGCACCCGACACGGTCCGTTTCGTGGCCGATGGGGCGCAGATTCCCAAGGGTCACGCAGTGGCCCCTTCGTGGCCCATGGCGGCCCGGCGGGAGAACCTGATGAACCTCAACCTCGACTTCAGCTTCTTCACCTGGACGGTGGTTTCGAACTTCGTCCTGAAGGGCTTGATCTTCTCGGCGCAACTGACGCTGGTCGCGATGATCGGCGGCATCGCGATCGGCACGGTCCTGGCATTGATGCGCTTGTCAAGCAAGAAGTGGTTGGTGCTGCCGGCCGCGTTCTACGTCAACACGCTGCGCTCGATCCCACTGGTGATGGTGATCCTGTGGTTCTTCCTGTTGATCCCCGGCTACTTTTACGCCGCGATCCCCGGCGGGCTGGGCACGAAGTACCGCTCCGAGATCGCCGCCATCATCACCTTCACCGTCTTCGAGGC
>CANJKD010000098.1 GCA_947474415.1 Burkholderiales bacterium
CACCACCACCGGCCATTCGCAAGGTCTGGCCGCGCTCGCCAGCGTGACCGCCCATGAACTGTCCGAAGCGCGCTCCGACCCGGCCAACCCCGGCGCCTGGTACGACGCCAGCGGCGCCGAGAACGGCGACAAGTGCGCGTGGACCTTCAACGTCCCGTCGGTCACCTTCACGGACGGCAGCAAATGGAAGCTGCAGGGCGAGTGGTCGAACGCGGCCTACACCGCAGGCACAGGCTACCCGAACTCGTCGCTCCAGAAGGGCTGCCTTGACGGCCATTGAAAGGCCTGCCCCTGCGCCCGCCATGACCGGCACGCGGCAGCCCTTGCGCCGCGCCTGGTCATGGCTCGGTGTCGGGTCGATGGGCTTGTGCCTGATGGTGGCCAGCGCAACGGCGGCGGCGCAAGACACGCGGCCGCGCGGTGTGGCCGGGCCCGCCAACGGCATGGCAACGCGCAGCGTGTCGCAGTATCTTGGCCTGGAACGCGCCCTGCAAGACGGCATCGACCAGCACGACCACCCCGCCGTCAGCAAGCTTCTCGCCGATGCTTTCGAAGCCCGGACGGCCGCCGATCAGGATGCGGCCAGTGCCGATGCCTGGTGGCGGCACGAACTGGCGTCGGCTTCGCACCATCCTGTCGTGCGCAACCTGTCGGTGCGTGAGTTCGACGACCTGGCCATCGTCAGCTTCCTGCTCGATGGCCGCCCTGCCCACCCGGGCGCCAAGGCAGAGCCGACGCGCTTTGTCGTCGATGTGTGGCGCCAATCTTCAGGCCAGCTGCTGACGCGCTACCAGGAGCGGCCGGCCCACCCGCCGCCCGTGCCCGCACGCCCCAGCGGCCGCGAATAGGGTGACAAGGGCATGAATTCATGCCGAAACATCAGCCGCTGAACGGCCCCCGTGTTGACACGCGAGCCGGTGGATCGACCCACGAATTGCCGTCATGTTGCGCTGCAACATGGGAGTTCGAAGATGGATCATGGGCAGTTGCTGGGGCGGCTCGTTTGGTTGAAGCAAGAACTCGCGGCGCTGCGGCCGGTGAACGAACAGTGCAGCGATTCGATGCTGCCTTTTGTCACCTGACGCGCGGCTGAACAGGCCACGGCCCAGCCACTGTCACAGCCAGGTCACGCCGTGCTGCGAGCATCGGCCGCATGGCCGGTTCCGCCCCCAACAGCAAGACCATCGAGCTGTTCTACTTCAACGCCGGCGGCGGTCACCGTGCCGCAGCGACGGCGCTCGAATCGGTGATCCGCGACCAGGGGCGGCCCTGGCAGGTGCGCTGCGTGAACCTGTTCGAGGTGCTTGACCCCACAGGGCGGTTCCAGCGCGTCACCGGCATGGCCCCGGAAGCGGTCTACAACCGCCGCCTGGCCGCCGGCTGGACCGTCGGCCTGGCCCAGGAGCTGAAGCTGCTGCAAGGCCTGATACGGCTCGGCCATGCCGCCATCGTGCGGCGGCTGCGCCAGCACTGGCTGCACACCCGGCCCGACATGGTCGTCTCGCTGGTGCCGAACTTCAACCGGGCCCTGTTCGACAGCGTCGCCGGCACCTTGCCGGGCGTCCCCTTCGTGACCGTGCTCACTGACCTCGCCGACCACCCGCCAAACTTCTGGATCGAGCCCGGCCAGGCCCAGCATGTGGTGTGCGGCAGCGCAAAAGCGGTGGCGCAGGCGCGCGCCATGGGCTGCGCCGAAGCGCTGATTCACCGCACGTCCGGCATGATCATCCGGCCCGACTTCTACGACCCCTCGCCGGTTGATCGTGACGCCATGCGACGGCAGCTCGGTCTGGCCCCGGGGCGGCCAACCGGCATCGTGATGTTCGGCGGCCATGGCGCGGCGGCGATGCTGCACATTGCAACAGAGCTCGACGACGTGCAGCTCATCCTGATGTGCGGCCACAACGAGGCACTGGCCAGCCGGCTGCGCGGCTTGAAATCAGGCGCGGCGCGCGCCGTGGTCGGGTTCACGCCCGAGGTGCGCCGCCACCTTCAACTCGGCGACTTCTTCATCGGCAAGCCCGGCCCCGGCAGCCTGAGCGAGGCGGTGCAGCAGGGCTTGCCGGTGATCACCTCGCGCAACGCCTCGACACTGCCGCAGGAACGCTTCAACACCGACTGGGTGCGCGAACACGGGCTCGGCATCGTGGTCGGTTCGATGCGAAAGCTGCGGCCGGCGGTGACCCAATTGCTGGGCCGGCTGGACCAGTTCAAGGCGAACGCGCGCCGCATCGACAACCGGGCCGTGTTCGAGGTGCCCGACATTCTTGCGGCCATTCTTGAGCCCGGCGAGCGGCCCGTTGCCAGGATTCCGGCAAGCGCCGCGGCGGCGCTGGGTCAGTTCATCTCGCCCCAGCCACTGGCAATGCGCCGGTAGCGCCCGAGTTCGTCCAGCGCGCCAGCCGGCACTTCTTGGTCAGTGCCTTCCAGCAATTCAGCACCCAAGATCGAAGCGATCGTCTCGCGGGATGCCTTGCAATTGGCATGGCGCAAGTGACCGATTTCGCTGTCGAAAATTTGGAATGAATAGACAATCACGGTTTGGCGATCTTCCACTTTGAATCCTCCCGGCAACTCACGCACCCGGTGTGCGGTTTCCAATTTTCCACAGTGGCGTCATGCGATCAACCCCCTACTTCGTGCAGCGACGCTATCGCGGCGGGCTCGGCGCGGGGATCGGCGCTTCGGCCGGCCAGCGGTGCGCGTGGGCGGCATCGGCAACGCTCCAGTACATGCGCTCTTCCGCACCCACGCCCTGCGGGTTCCAGCGCGCCAGCAGCTCGCGCACCGGCTCCTTGACGCGCGTCAGCACCAGCCCCTTGCCCATGGCGCGCAAGCGGTGGTCGAGTTCGAGCAGGCACTCGACGGCCGTGCTGTCGAGGTCCGAGCTTTCTTCCAGGCTGAGAACCACGGTGCGCAAGTCATCGCGGTGCTGAACGCGGGCCATCACGTCGGCCACCACCCGCTCGGCGCTCGCGAAGAACAGCGGCTCTTCGGGCCGCAAAATCAACAGGCCGGGAACAGCCGCCACACCCTCGTGTGCGCCGAGCACCACGAAGTTGCGCGACGCACCCAGCTCGCCCAGCTCATGCAGCACCGGCTGGCTGAAACGCCGCATCGCATCGAGCATCGACAAGGCAATCGCAATCAACATGCCGTGCAAAACACCGAACGCCAGCACGGCGAGGACCGCGCCCGCCACCAGCAGGCGGTCACGCTGCATGCGCCACAGATCGAGCAGCGGCTGCGGGTTCAGCGCGTGCCACAACGCGCTGATCACGGCCACCGCCAGCACCGGGCGCGGCAACAGGTGCAAGGCCGGCAGGGCCACGGCGAGCACGACCGCGACCACGGCCAGGGCAAACACCCCGGCCCAGCGGCTGCCGGCCCCGGCGCTCGCATTCGCTGAACTGGCCGAGAAGCCGGCGCCGACCGGCATGCCTTGCAGCAGCGCCGAGGCCACGTTGCAGGCGCCCAGCACCATCAGTTCCCGGTTCGCGTCGAGCGCGTCGCCATGCACCAGGGCCAGGCTGCGCATGCTGCCCCACGACTCCGCGAACACCAGCACCACCACGCCGAAAGCCAGTTCGCTGATCTGCAGCCAGTCGTGCAGCGGCAGGTCGGGCAGGCCGAGGTGGAACGCTGGCAATTGCACCGCGCCAACCTCTTCGACGCCCAGAGATTTCAAGTCGAGCAGGCGTGCCGCGATGATGGCCAGCACGATCACCACCATCGACGCCGGCAGCTGCGGCCAGCGCCTCAAGCCCGTCACCGCCGCACCCGCCACCAGCGCCACCGCGACGCTGCAAGCGTGCCACGCCTGCACATGGGTGGCACCGAACAGCAGCACGCGCAGGGGGTCGCCACCGGCACCCGCCGGCAGCGCGAAGCCCAGGGCATCGGGCAGTTGCCGGATCACGATCGACACCGCCAGCGCGAACGCGAAGCCGCGCAGTACCGGGCGCGACACGAAGGCCGACAACTGGCCTTGCCGCGCCACGGCGAGCAGCATCAACACCGCCCCGGCCACCAGCACCAGCGCCATCAGGGCCTGCAGGTAGGCGGCACGGTCAACGCCCGCCGCTGCGGCGGGCAAGGACAAGACCGCCGCCGCCGACAAGGTTGCGGTCGACGACGTGGGCGCGACGATGGCGAACCGGCTGCCACCGAACAGCGCGTAGATCGCCAGCCCCACCATCACGGCGGTCAGCGCATGCACGACCGGCAGCCGTGCCAGCCCGGCATACGCCACCGCCTCGGGCAGCAGCAGGCCGGCAACGCACAAGCCGGCGGCGAGGTCCCGCCAGCGCGAGGCTGGCGGCGCCTGGCCAGCTGATTCGTCAGGCACCGAATTCCCCGGCGTCGAACGCGGCGTTGAAGGCGGTGGCGTCTTGGCGAACCTGGGCCGCGCAGTCGTGCGAGGCGCCCAGCAGCGAGGCCTTCCATTTGCGGCGCTGCCCGAAGTCGATCAATTCATCGGCCGCGGCCGAGCCGTCGCGGCCGGCGCTGCGCAACTGGGCCCACGCCAGCATCTGCGCCATCGTCACGACCACGGCCTCGATCTCGCCCGGGGTGCGGCCGGCGCCGGTGAACCTGACGCGGTCTTCGCTCGGTTGCAGCGCCCGCAGCACATAGGGCGCCTCGGTGAAGAGCACCGGCTGCAGGAAGGCCATCGACACCGCCTGCTGGCGATGCTGCAGCGCCACCACCCGGTGCGCTTCGCTGTCCCAGCGGGGCTGGGCCAGCTTCAGGTGCGGCAGCAGCGACGACGGCAGCGCCTGCTTCATGTCGAGCAGGTCGTTGCCGTCGGGCGAGCCTTTGCCCTCGACCAGGATGGCGAAGCGATCGACGCCGAGGCTGCCGGTGCCAGCAACGCGGCGTGCCACGTCGAGCACGCGGAAGAACGCCGGCTGCGGCTGGCTTTCGGCGAACTCGCGCATGAAGTTCTCGACGGCCGCGCGCTGCGCGGGGTCAACCGGCAGAGCCTTCCTGCCGTCTGCCAGCAGCCAACGCCGGCCGTGCTTGACCAGCGTGCGCGAACCGAGAAAGCCCACCCGGGTTCGCGCGCGCAAGCCATCGAGCAGCTCGCGCACCATGCCTTGCGCCGTGTCGCGTTCCACCCAGTAGGCCTTGCCCGTGGCCAGCGAAGACGCATAGGCATCGACAACCGCCTGGCACATTGCCTGCACCCTCGCTTCGGGCAAGGCCATGCCTTCAAGCCCGACCTGCAAGCTCGTCAGGAAGCGCACCAGGTCCCAGCTGGCGGGCGCCAGCGCGGATTCGTCGAAGTCGTTGACATCGAAGTAGACCTGCCGGTTGTCGCCCTTGTAGCTGCCGAAGTTCTCAAGGTGAAGGTCGCCGCACACCCAGACCGCCGGCGCCGTCTTGAAGACCCCGCCGCTCGGCAGCCGGTCGTAGAACAGGTGGCAGCTGCCGCGCAGGAACGCGAACGTGCTGGCGCGCATCGCGCGGTACTTCATGGCCAGGCGCTCGGGCTCGCGGCCGGCGTTGAAGATCTGGATCTGGCGGACAGCGGCTAGGCGCATCGCGGCACGGGCGGTGTCGGGTGCCCGCCAGGTGGTTCAGGGCCTCGATTGTGAGTGACGCGGCCGACGCTGCCCAGCCCACGCAAGAACCCCGGCTGAATGGCGTCGCCCGGTTCGACATGCGCACCATCTTGGGCCGGGCCGGGCCGCGAGTGCGGTGACACCGGGGGTCGATCAGCTGTTCTGAACGTTACATGCGGCGTGTCAACAGCGATCGCGGCAAAACGTTTGATCACCACTGGCCAACACTTGGGGATTCGCATGGTGGTGGAGCAAAAGCAAGGCGTGCATGCGCAAGGCGGGCACGGGTGCCATGTGCCCAGCGGCTTTCGAACAGCCGCCCGTCGCGTGGCTGCTGTGGTGTCGTTGGCTGCACTGGTGAGCCTGTCGGCGTGCGGGGGAGGCGGGGGAGGCGTCACGTTTGACATCGGCGTCGTCGTCGCCGGTCAACCCGTCCCGGGCGTCGTGGTTCAACCGGGCGCTGCCCAGAGCATCACCCTGAGTGCAGGGCAGTCCATCGAGCTGGACGCCAGCGAGCCCGTCGTGTGGACGCTGCAAGTGGGTGGCAGCGCGGTCACGGGCATCAACACCAGCGTGTACTACCAGGGCGTCACCATCACCGAGACGGCGCTGAGTTCCTCGCGCATCGCGCTCGACACTTCATCGGCCTTTTTCCTGCCAGCACCTGTGCCGATCACGCTCACCGCCGTCTCGACCTATGACGCTGCACTGGTGGCGACGGTGAATGTCTTGATTACCAACTGACACATCAGAACGCGCAGCTCTCGATGCTGTCGGCCGGTTTGCCCAGGCGTGCGAGCAAACCCGTAGATCGCTAACATGGCTTCTCGGCCACCAGGAAAGCAAATGGACAAATCAATGATCAAGGGAATGGCCGTCGGCGGCATCGCCATGGTGGTGTTGGGCACCGGCGCCGTCACGGGCTACAGGACGATGACGAAGCCTGGCTTTGCCGACGTCGTCGCGGTCAAGGAGGTCTTCGAGACGGTGGTGACGCCGCATGAGCGGTGCGAAGACATCCAGGTGCGGCATCAGGCGCCGGTGAAGGACGAGAACCGCATCGCAGGCAGCGTGGTCCGAGGGCTGGCCCGCCTTCAGCGTGGCCACGCGTTGCAGCACCTGCAGCGGCACGTTTTCAGCGGCAGCGGTGGTGCGCTCGGAGCGCGTGGGGATCTGCTGCGCCTTCAGGTAGGCCTCCAGTTCGGCCGGTGATTTCAGCGTCGTCAGCTGGGCCTCGATGCCGGCTTTCTGCGCGTCGGACACCTTCGCCGACAGCTCCTGGAAGGTGTAGATGCGGCGTTGCTTGAACAGCATCGGGTTGGCGTCGAAATAGGCCTGCAGCTCTGTCGGCGACGGCTTCGCCGCGCCCTCGGCGATGCGGTCGAGGTAGGCGCGTGCGATCACCTCGCGCTTCAGGGCCTCGACGTTCTGCACCACGCGCTGGTCACGGTCGATCTTCAGGTCTCGGGCCTTCTGCAGCACGATTTCCTGTTCGACCAGGCCACTCACGAGCTTGCGGCTGACCGGCTCCAGCTGGTCCGGCTTCAGGCCCGGCTGGCGCTCGAGCGCCTGGTTCACCTGCAGCTCGGTGATCTCTTCGCCGCTCACCTTGGCCACCACCTGGGTCGGGCCGGCAGCTTCCTTGCTGCCGCAACCGCCGAGCACGGCGGCCGCTGCGAGCAAGGCACTGCCCAGAGCGCGGACCGCTGCCCGGCCGTGGGGCACTGCTGCATGGGGAGGCTTGATCATCGCGTTCAACTTTCTCGGCACATGGCCGTTGGGGAGTACCTGAAAACACCGGCATCGGGCTGTGCCGTCGGTCCCGGACCGGTGCGTCCGGGGGCACAACCGCTCCCTTGAATTCGAAACAGTCTAGGTTCGCGATATGACAATTCGACGTCGACTGGCGGGCGCGAAACACATTGCAAGGTCATCGTTCTGCAACACAAATACGCCTGTTCCGGTGCCCCACGCAGGCAAGCCCGGGGCCGCAGGACGAGCCGTCTCTTTTGAAGCGATATTGATCCGGCCCTGTGAAGTCTCAAGCCGCATAACGCACACGGCGG
>CANJKD010000099.1 GCA_947474415.1 Burkholderiales bacterium
AAAAGAAACACGGCGGCTCGTTCATCAGCAGTGCCTTCGGCGCTCTTTGGGCCACCGTCGCGGCGCTGCTGGCCTTGCTGGTGTCGATCCCGTTCTGGCTCGTGCCACCGCTGGTGCTGGTGTTGCCGCCGCTGATCTGGGGCTGGCTCACCTACCGAGTCATGACGTATGACGTGCTGGCCGAACACGCCAGCCGCGAGGAACGCCGAGAACTCGTGCGGCGCCACCGCGGCACGCTGCTGGCTATGGGTGTGCTGACGGGCTACCTCGGCGCCGCGCCCTCATTGGTCTGGGCCTCAGGCGCGTTCGCGCTCGTGCTCGCGCCGGTGCTGGTGCCGCTGGCGGTGTGGATCTATACGCTGGTGTTCGCGTTCTCTGCGCTCTGGTTCGCGCACTACGCACTGGCGGCCTTGCATGCGCTGCGGGTCGAGCATGACGCGGTCACCATCGGTCCGGCGGCACGGCCCGGTTCATCGGGTTCGCCCGACTCCCGCCCCGCCGTGCTGCTGGCAGATGCGTCATCGTATGTGCTGCTGTCGCCCGACGCACCCGCCACACCCCCTGTCTCGCCCTGGGCCCGACCATGAACTTCGGCTTGATCATCGTTGGCGACGAAATCCTCTCGGGCAAGCGTGCCGACAAGCACTTGCCGAAGGCCATCGAGTTGCTGTCCGCCCGCGGCCTGGCGCTGAGTTGGGCTCGCTATGTGGGCGACGACCCGGCCCGCATCACCGCCGACCTGAAGCATGCCTTCGCCTGCGGTGACGTGGTGTTCTCGTGCGGCGGCATCGGTGCCACGCCCGACGACCACACGCGCCAGTGCGCGGCGGTCGCGCTCGGTGTGCCACTTGCGCTGCACCCGCAGGCGCGCGACCTGATCTTCGAGCGCATGCGCGAGACCGCGAAAGATCAGGGCGTGCCCTTCGAGCCCGACCGCCACGACAACGTGCACCGGCTCAACATGGGCGTGTTCCCGGCAGGCGCGCAAATCATCCCCAACCCCTATAACAAAATTGCCGGCTTTTCGGTCGCTGATGTGCACTTCGTGCCTGGCTTCCCGGTGATGGCGTGGCCGATGATCGAATGGGTGCTCGACCAGCGCTACGCGGAACTGCACGGCCAAAGTACGCAGCGTGAGAAGTCGGTCATTGTTTTCGGTGCGATGGAAGCCACGCTGACGCCGCTGATGGAGCGCATCGAGGCCGAGTTCGCCGGCGTCAAGGTGTTTAGCCTGCCGAGCGTCGACCACCCGCAGTGGGGGCGCCACATCGAACTGGGGGTGAAGGGGCGGGCCGATTTGCTGGAATCGCCGTACCGGGTCTTGCTCGCCGGGCTGGCCACCCATGGCGCTACGCTTGGCCCCGAGTTGGTGCGTTGACGTCGAATGAAAAGCACGCAGATGGTGCGTCGCCATGCACCGTGATAGTACCCTGCTCCAATCACGCGTTTCGCCCGCAGCAACGCCTTGTGCAGCGGGGTTCACCAGCCTCGGTCAGCCGTCGCAGGCATGATTTCTGCTACATTTCTGTGCGCGTTTTTTGGGGTCTGTGGCCCGGCCCGCCAAGGCTGATTCATCGACCTGTTCTCCCGTCCCTTTCCCCCAACAAGCAATCCGCTAGGAGTTCCTGATGGCCAGCAAGACCGTTGCCGACGTGATGAAGATGGTGAAGGAAAACGAAGTCAAGTTCGTTGATTTCCGGTTCACCGATACCCGCGGCAAAGAGCAGCACGTCACCGTGCCCGTCTCCCATTTCGACGAAGACAAGTTCACTGCCGGCCACGCCTTCGACGGCTCGTCGATCGCCGGCTGGAAGGGCATCGAAGCCTCGGACATGCAGTTGATGCCCGATGCAAACACGGCCAACATCGACCCGTTCTTCGAAGAGCCGACGCTGATCCTGACCTGCGACGTGGTCGAGCCCGCTGACGGTAAGCCCTACGAGCGTGACCCGCGTTCGCTGGCCAAGCGCGCCGAGGCCTACATGAAGGCGTCCGGGCTGGGCGACACCGCCTTCTTCGGCCCCGAGCCCGAGTTTTTCGTGTTCGACAGCGTGCGTTGGGGCAACGACATGTCGGGCTGCTTCTACAAGATCGACTCCGAAGAAGCGGCCTGGAACACCGGCAAGGAATACGAGCATGGCAACTCGGGCTATCGCCCGACCGTGAAGGGGGGCTACTTCCCGACGCCGCCGGTCGATTCATTCCAGGACATGCGTTCCGAGATGTGCCTGGTGCTCGAATCGCTGGGCATTCCCTGCGAAGTGCACCACCACGAGGTGGCGACTGCCGGCCAGATGGAAATCGGCACCCGCTTCAGCACCCTGGTGCAGCGCGCCGACTGGGTGCAGTTGCAGAAGTACGTGATCCAGAACGTGGCGCACAGCTACGGCAAGACCGCGACCTTCATGCCCAAGCCGATCGTCGGCGACAACGGTTCGGGCATGCACGTGCACCAGTCGGTCTGGAAAGACGGCAAGAACCTGTTCGCCGGTGACGGCTATGCCGGCCTGAGCGAATTCGCACTGTTCTACATCGGCGGCATCATCAAACATGCACGCGCGCTCAACGCCATCACGAACCCGGGCACGAACTCGTACAAACGTCTAGTGCCGGGCTATGAAGCGCCGGTGAAGCTCGCGTATTCGTCGAAGAATCGCTCGGCATCCATTCGCATTCCGCACGTGGCGAATCCGAAGGGCCGCCGCATCGAGGCCCGTTTCCCGGATCCGCTGATGAACCCGTACCTGGGTTTCTCGGCCATGCTGATGGCCGGCCTGGACGGTGTGGAGAACAAGATCCACCCGGGGGAAGCCGCCAGCAAGGACCTGTACCACCTGCCGCCGGAAGAAGACAAGCTGATCCCGACCGTCTGCCACAGCCTCGACCAGGCGCTCGAGTACCTCGACAACGACCGTGCCTTCCTGACCAAGGGTGGTGTGTTCACCGATACCTACATCGATGCCTACATCGAGCTGAAGATGCAGGAAGTGACGCGCTTCCGCATGGCCACGCACCCGGTCGAATTCGACATGTACTACACGCTGTGACCAGACGCGCATAGCGCGTCAGGCACGACGAAGGGACGGCAGCTGCCGTCCCGTTTTTTTTGGCCGAAGCGCCATGCGCGACAATGATCCTGATGTCCGCAGCGATGGGGTGACCGCATGAGGTTTGGCATTTCGGCAGGGTGGGTTTCGGTGGCGATCTGCGGCGCCGTGGCGGGCCATGCGATGGCCGCCGATGGTGCCGTGATGTACCGCTGCCCGGGCAACGATTACAACAACACGTTGAGCCCGAAGGACGCCAAGGACAAGGGTTGCAAGACGATCGAAGGCGCGCCCATCACGATCATCCAGAGCCCGAAGCCGCGCCCCGCCACGGCCGGCTCGTCAGCATCGGCCGGGCCGGCCGCGAGCCGCATCGACCCTGCCGAACAGCGGGCCCGTGACAGCGATGCCAAGCGCATTCTCGAAGCCGAGTTGAAGCGCGAGGAAGATCGCCTTGCCGCGATGAAGGCCGAATACAACAACGGTGAACCCGAGCGCCTGGGCAACGAGAAGAACTTCCAGAAATACATGGACCGGGTGGGCGAAATGAAGGCGGCGATCATCCGCAAGGAGAGCGACATCGTCGCCATCAAACGCGAGTTGACGAAGCCGTGAAGAGCAACCCGTTGCGGGTCGCACCCGAACTGCGCCCACCGAACCCCAGTGCCTTTGCCGCGTTCGATCACCTGGCGACGATGGTCGCCGTGGTCAGCACCGATGGCGCCTGCGTGTTCGCGAATGCCTCGTTCGAAAACGTGCTGGGCTTGTCACGCCGCAGCGTGCAGCGCAGCCCCATGTTCGGCTGGTTCGTCGACCCGCAGCGCGTGCGCGACACCGTGGCCGCCGTGAGTCGCAACGATTTCTCCACCGGTCGGCTCGAAGCGCAATTGCGTCGCCCCGGCGGTAGCCATCCGGAGCCGTTGCTGGTCCACGTGATCGTCAACCAGATGGAGGCGAGCAGCAATGTCGTCATCGAACTGGTCGAGATCGAACAGCAGACGCGCCAGGACCGCGAGGAGCGTGCCCTCGACCAGGCCCAGGTGACAAAGGAGTTGATTCGCAACCTGGCGCACGAGATCAAGAACCCGCTCGGCGGCATTCGCGGCGCGGCGCAATTGCTGGAGATGGAAGTGGAGTCTCGCGCACTGCACGAGTACACCCAGGTGATCATCAGCGAGGCCGACCGCCTGCAGGCGCTGGTGGACAGGCTGCTGGCACCGCACCGCAAACCGCATGTGGTCAGCGACGTGAACATCCACGAGGTTTGCGAGCGCGTCAGGGCGTTGATCATGGCCGAGTTCCCGCGCGGCCTGACGGTCGAGCGCGACTACGACACCTCGATCCCGGAGTTCCGCGGCGACCGCGAGCAACTGATCCAGGCGGTTCTGAACATCGCCCACAACGCCGCTCAGGCACTGGGCGAGCGGATTGCCGAGGGCGACGCCCGCATCACGGTGCGAACCCGCATCGCGCGCCAGGTGACGTTGGGCAAGCACCGCTACCGTCTGGCACTGGAATTGCATATCGAGGACAACGGCCCTGGCGTGCCCGAGTCCATTCGGGACCGCATCTTCTACCCCCTGGTTTCGGGGCGTGATGGCGGTTCCGGACTCGGGCTGACACTGGCGCAGACGTTCGTGCAACAACACCTCGGCACGGTCGAATGCGAGAGCGTTCCGGGCCAGACCCTTTTCAAGATCGTGATTCCGTTGCCCTGATGCGAGAGGGTTTGCCGCAGTGGCAGCGAAATTCGATGTGCTGAAAGAAACAGCAGACCGAACAGCTGACAAAAGCAGTTGACAGAACAGCAGGCACGGCATGAAACCCATCTGGATCGTTGACGACGACCAATCCATCCGCTTCGTACTTGAAAAGGCGCTGGCACGCGAAGAATTCGCGGTGCGCAGCTTCACGAATGCGCGCGACGTGATCGCAGCACTCGATGCCGGCGACGAACCTCAGACGATGCTGTCCGACATCCGCATGCCCGGCGGCTCAGGCATCGACCTGCTGGCCAAGGTGCGCGAGCGGTTGCCCGGCCTGCCGGTCATCATCATGACCGCCTACTCCGACCTCGACAGCGCAGTGAGCGCCTTCCAGGGCGGCGCCTTCGAGTACCTGCCCAAGCCCTTCGACGTGCCCAAGGCCGTCGAACTGATTCGCCGTGCCGTCGAAGAAAGCTTGCGTGAGGAAGTGCGCGACGAGAAGGCCGCACAGATGCCCGAGATGCTCGGCCAGGCGCCCGCCATGCAGGACGTGTTCCGCGCCATCGGCCGGCTCAGCCAGAGCATCGTCACGGTGTTGATCACTGGCGAGTCGGGTTCGGGCAAGGAACCTGTCGCCAACGCGCTGCACAAGCACAGCCCGCGCGCCAGTGGCCCGTTCGTCGCGATCAACACGGCGGCGATTCCGAAGGACCTGCTCGAATCGGAACTTTTCGGTCACGAGCGCGGCGCGTTCACCGGCGCGCAGACCACGCGCCGCGGCCGCTTCGAACAGGCCGATGGCGGCACGCTGTTCCTCGACGAGATCGGCGACATGCCGTTCGACCTGCAGACGCGCTTGCTGCGTGTGCTGTCTGATGGCCAGTACTACCGCGTCGGCGGTCACAACCCGATGCGCAGCAACGTTCGCGTGATTGCCGCGACACACCAGAACCTCGAAGACCGCGTCAAGCTCGGCGCGTTCCGCGAAGACCTGTTCCATCGCCTGAACGTGATTCGCCTGCGCCTGCCGGCGTTGCGCGAACGCAGTGAAGACGTGCCCGCGCTGACCCGCTTCTTCCTGCAGAAGAGCGCGAAGGAACTCGGTGTCGAGGCCAAGCGCATCACCGAACCTTCGCTGGCGCGGCTGATGCAGTTCCGGTTCCCGGGCAACGTGCGCCAACTCGAAAACATCTGCCACTGGCTGACGGTGATGGCGCCGGCACAGATGATCGAGCCGAAGGACTTGCCGCCTGAGCTGGCGGCTGATCCGGCCGTCGTGACAACCGGGGCGCCGGCGCCGGTAGCGGGCGCGCCTGCGGCCGCAGCACCGGTGACCGTGGCAGCCAACGCCGCAGACCATGCAGCCGCACCGGTGGCACCTGCCGAGGTGTTGACGGCGGTTGCTGCGTCTGGCGGAGAAGCGGCGTCGGCCGCGCCCGATCCCGCCGCTGGCTGGCTGCCGGGGCTCGAACACGATGCACGTGCCCGGCTTCAGGCAGGTGAGCCCGAGGTGTGGGATGCGCTCACGCGCCAGTTCGAGGCACAGCTGATCCGCACCGCACTCGAGATCACGCGCGGCCGGCGCATCGAGGCAGCGCAGAAGCTCGGCATCGGTCGCAACACGATCACGCGAAAGATCCAGGAACTCGGCCTCGACGGCTGAAATCCCTGCGCACCTCGCCCGGCGCAGGCCCGAGGCTTCAGTCGAGTTCGACGATCACTGGCGCGTGGTCACTTGGCCGCTCGTTCTTGCGCGGCAGCTTGTCGATCACGCAGCTTTTGACGCCCGCCTTCAACGCGTCGGTGACCAGGATGTGGTCGATGCGCAGGCCCTGGTTCTTGCGGAACGCGAGGTTGCGATAGTCCCACCAGCTCCAGCTCTTCGGGGGTTGCTCGAACAGGCGGAAGGCGTCGTGCAGGCCCAGGTCGATCAGTCCCTTGAAATGGGCGCGCTCTTCGGGTGTGCAGAGCACCTGGCCGGCCCACGCCACCGGGTCGTGAACATCGCGGTCTTCGGGGGCGATGTTGTAGTCGCCCACCAGCACCAATCGCGGGTAGAGCGCTACTTGCTGCGCCACCCAGGCGCGCAACGCGTCGAGCCAGCGCAGCTTGTAGACGAACTTGTCACTGTCGGTCGACTGGCCATTCGGGATGTAGGCGCCGATCACGCGCACGCCCTGCACTGTGCCGGCAATGACGCGTGCCTGCGGGTCGTCGAGGCCGGGGATGTTCTTCGTCACCTCGGTGGCGGGCGTTCGCGTCAGCAAGGCCACGCCGTTGTAGGTCTTCTGCCCGAACCACTGCGACTCGTAGCCGGCCGCCGTCAGCTCGGCGTGCGGAAACTTGTCGTCGGTGAGCTTGGTTTCCTGTAGGCACAGGGCGTCGGGCTGGTGGGCAGCGAGCCAGTCGAGTACCTGTGGCAGGCGCACCGACAGCGAGTTGACATTCCAGGTCGCGAGTTTCATGGATCTCCTGCGGTATCGACGGTTCAGGGCGTCACAGTCCGGCGCACGGGTGTTGCCCACGGACTTCGCGCACTGCGAAAACCCGCGCATTGTCTCGCAGCGGCAACGACGGGCCGTGGGCCACGCCGAACGATGAAACCGCTGTTGCGAAGGTCGCGTCGAGCGACGAGCCCCTCATTCCGGGCGAAGCGCATCGATCATGTGGCGGTTCGCGCGACTCCGACTATTGATCCGGCCCTGTGAAGTCTCAAGCCGCATAACGCACACGGCGGTCTTGAAAGTAGCTGATCACGCGCTCTGGAGTTCGTTCCAGCATGAGCATGTGCTCGTTGGCTGCG
>CANJKD010000100.1 GCA_947474415.1 Burkholderiales bacterium
GATGAAGCGGCGCGTGTTCTTGACGGCCAGCGTCGGGTCGGTCGCGTCGTCGAGCAGGATGATGTTGAGCTTCTCGCCGGCGATCGCCTTCGGCCACAGCTCGATGCCGTTCTTGGTCGGCACGCCCAGCGCCGAGGTCGGGCCGGTGAGCGAGATGCTGACGCCGATCGTGATGTCGGCCAGGGCATGGCTGGTCGCGAGAGCGGCGGCGATTGCGGCCACCACAGTGCGGATGTTTTTCATGTTTGTCTCCTTCGGAAATTGTCGGGTTGCAGGCGGGGTCAGGAACAAAGCAGACGGATGTCTTCCGGCACCGGCATGGCACGCAGCCGGTCGGGGTCGGCGGCGTCGCGGTTCACGAAGGCGCGCACCTCGCGGCCCTCGCAGATCAGGTCTTCGCCGCCGTCGGCACGGGCGCGCGTGATGCGATGCACTTGCACGATGACCTTGGCGCGCCACTCTTCAACATGGGTGGTGATCGTCAGCGTTTCGCCATAGGTGGCGGCCTTGAAGAACTTGGTGTTGATCTCCAGCAGCGGCGTGCCGACGATGCCGCAGGTCTTCACCAGCTCGCGCCAGGGCGGCACGCCGCACTGCATGAAGAACGACAGCGAGGCGGTGTCCATCCAGCGCGAGAAGTTCGGAAAGAAGACGATGCCCGCCGGGTCGCAATCGCCGAAGGCGACGTCGATGGTGTGGGTGGTGGTTCGGGTCATCTGGCTGCGACCTCGGCCGGCGCTCGGGGGGTGAGCCCGCACCGAGCACGCGCCTGTGCGCTCGCGAGTGGCTGGCGAACGCCATGCGGCTTGCCAGCCGCATGCCAGGAGCGAAGCGACGTGGGGGCGGTCATTTCTAGCGCGGCGCCATGCGCAGCGCGCCGTCGAGCCGGATCACTTCACCGTTGAGCGCCATGTTCTCGACGATGGTGGCAGCCAGGTGCGCGAACTCTTCGGGTTTGCCAAGGCGCTTCGGGAACGGGATGCTGGCGGCGAGCGAGTCTTGCAGCACTTGCGGCAGTTCGGCCATCAGCGACGTCAGGAAAAGGCCCGGCGTGATCGTGACGACGCGCACGCCGAACTGCGCCAGGTCACGCGCCAGCGGCAGAGTGAGCGAGACTACCCCGCCCTTCGACGCCGCATAGGCTTCCTGCCCGACCTGGCCATCGAACGCGGCCACCGACGCGGTGTTGACGACCACGCCACGCTCGCCATCGTCAAGCGGGTCGAGGTTCACCATTTCGGCCACGGCGAGGCGGGTGACGTTGAAGGTGCCGACCAGGTTCACCTCGATCACGCGGCGGAAGTCTTCGAGCGGCATCGGCGTGCCGTCCTTGCCGATCAGGCGCTTCGCGGTGCCGATGCCGGCCACGTTCATCAGCATGCGCGCCGGGCCGTGGGCCTCGCGCGCCTTCTGCAACGCGGCCAGCACGCTTTCCGTCGAGGTGATGTCGCACTCGCAACCCACCCCGCCAATCTCGGCTGCGACCGCTTCCGCACCTTCGCCATTGCGGTCGAACACCGCCACCTTCGCGCCGCGCCGCGCCAGTTCACGGGCTGTCTGTGCGCCCAGGCCCGAGGCGCCGCCGGTGACGATGGCGGCTTGACCGTTGATGTTCATGCTGAGCTATCCTGGCTTGGATGGGTGCGAATCAAGCGCGTCAAACGCGCGGCAGGACGATGCTGTCGTCGCCGCCCGCGAACAGGTGCTCGACAAGCGCATCGCGGTGCAGCAGCACGGCACGCTGGTTGATCGAACCCTTGTCGGTGATCTCGCCGCAGTCGATGCTGGGCGCATCGACCAGCACGATGGAGCGCGCCACGCGCGTGGCGCTGCCGGTGCCGCTGCGGTACAGCGAATCGGCCAGCTCCTGGAAGAACTGGCGCACGGCGGGTGCCCCGACCACGTCGAGCGTGGGCGTGTTCGGCGCGACGCTGGCCAGTTCGCGGCAAGCGCCGAGCACCGGAAAGATCAGCAGGCCGACCTCGTTGCGGTTGATGCCGGCCACCACCACGTCTTGCACGCAAGGCGCGCCGGCGGCGATGACACGGGCGCGCAGCGGGCCCACCGACACGAAGGTGCCAGTGGCGAGCTTGAAGTCTTCGGCGATGCGGCCATCGAACGCGAAGCCCTTATCGGGGTGCTGCGGGTCGATGTACTTCAGCGCGTCGCCACTGGCGTAGTAGCCGTCGGCGTCGAACGCTTCGGCCGTCTGCTCCGGCGCGCGCCAATAGCCGGGCGTGACGTTCGGGCCCTTGTATCGCACTTCCAGCTTGCCATCGACTGGCACCAACTTCAGGGTCATGCCGGGCGCCGGCAGGCCGATGTAGCCAGCCCTCACTTCCGGCCCGTTTGCGCAGATCGCGAACGGCGCAGTCTCGGTCATGCCCAGGCCGGTGAGCATGCGGATGCGCTCGCCGCAGGCCAGCTCGGCCATGCGGTCGAGCTTGTCCCAGACCGGCTGCGACAGGCCGGCGCCGGCGAAGAAAAGCATCTTGACGCGGCTGAAGAAACTGTCACGCAAGGCCGCGTCGGTTTCCAGTGCGTTGGCGATTTCCTCGAAGCCCTTGGGCACGTTGAAGTACACCGTGGGCGCGATCTCGCGCAGGTTGCGCAGCGTCTCGCCAATGAGCGCGGGCGTGGGCTTGCCTTCGTCGATGTAGAGCGTGCCACCGTTGTAGATCGTCAGGCCGACGTTGTGGTTGCCGCCGAAAGTGTGGCTCCAGGGCAGCCAGTCGACCAGCACCGGCCGCACTTTGCCGAGCGACGGAAAGCACTGCAGGATCATCTGCTGGTTCGCGCACAGCATGCGTTGGGTGTTGATCACGCCCTTGGGCATCTGGGTCGAGCCCGAGGTGAACAGGAACTTGGCGATCGTGTCGGGGCCGACCTTCGCATGCGCCTCATCGACCTGCGCGGTGTGCACGGTGGCCAGCAGGTCGTCGAAGCTGAGCGTCTTGCGGCCTTCGATGTTGCCGCTGCTGAGCACCACGGTCACGTCGGCCGGCACGGTGGCGACGATGGCGCGGCCGTAGGCCGATGCGCTTGACGCGAACACGAGGCCGGGCGTCAGCGCACCGAGGATGTGCTTGAGCTTGCCGTAGTCCTGCGACACCGTGGAGTAGGCCGCCGAGATCGGCGCGAAGGGCACGCCGGCCAGCATCGCGCCCAGGCTGAGCAGCAGCTGTTCGAGGTCGTTGTCGGACAGGCACGCGACCGGCCGGTCGGCCGACAGCTTCATGTCGATCAGCGCCTGCGCGATGCAGCGTGCGCTGTGCAGCGCTTGCGCGTAACTGATGCGGCGCCACTCGCCGCCCTGGTGGCGCTTGGCGGCCAGCGTATGGTCGGGCTCCACGGCGGCCCAATGCAGCAGGCGGTCGGTCAGGCGCGGCGGGTACGCGCCCAGTGGCTCGGTCGAGGTGACGAGCGTGACGCCATCGGAGCGCGTCGTGAAGTTCGCGGACAACGAGCCGCCGAGCGGCACGTCACGATGCCTGGCGGTCGATGCACTCATGACTTCCCCACCTTCCCGGCCTTGCCATCGAGGAACGCACGCATGCGCACCTTGGCCACCGGGTCACCGC
The DNA here is from genome assembly GCA_947474415.1 of Burkholderiales bacterium. Lineage (GTDB taxonomy): Bacteria > Pseudomonadota > Gammaproteobacteria > Burkholderiales > Burkholderiaceae_C > LMDS01. Next base: position 3,582 of record CANJKD010000100.1, read on the forward strand.
CGGCGATGGCCGCCATCAACGATTCGGTGAACAAGCCGTCGGACTGGCTCATGTCGGCGATGCGCGGCAGCGCGTGCATCACCGCGAAGTTCGACAGCGGCGCGTTCGCTGCCACTTTCTCGGCCAACGCAAAGGCTTTCTCCAGCCCCTGGCCGTCTTCGACAAGGTACTGCGACAGGCCGACGCCATGGCCCTCGACGGCGTCGTAGACCCTGCCCGTGAGCATCATGTCGGCCATGCGCGCCATGCCGATCAGGCGCGGTACGCGGGCCGAACCGCCACCGCCGACGAACAAGCCGCGCTGGCCTTCGGGCAGGCCATAGAACGCGCTCGCCTCCGCCACGCGGAGGTGCGCCGCGCTGGCCAGTTCCAGCCCGCCGCCGACCACCGCACCGTGCAGCACCGCGATGACAGGCACACGGCCGAACTGGATCTGCTCGAACGCGGCATGCCAGGCGCGCGAGTGCAGCACGCCTTCGGCGACACTGCGGTCGGCGAGTTCCGACAGGTCGAGCCCGGCGCAGAAGTGCGCGCCCTCGCCGCTGAGCACCACCGCGCGTGCCGCCTCGGGCAGGTTGATGAAGGCGGTTTGCAACTGCGCCACGAGCGTGTCGCTGATGGCATTGCGCTTCGCCGGGCGGTTCAGCCGGACATGCACGACCGCGCCGCGCTGCTCGATGCGCAACAGGTCGAGCTGGGCGAGCAGGCCGGTGGCGGCGTGGAACGAAGCGGGCATGGCGAGTCCTCTTAGAATGATTAAAAGTATTAATCATTTTCGTAGTCACACACCCGGTGTTTACCCTCGAACGCCAGGCGCCGACGTTGCGATGTCGGCACGAAGCCCACTCACTCACCGCAGAGCCGCAGAGAACTTTGAGTGCCCTTCCTCAAGACATTTACATCGGATTTCCTTGGCGCAATGCCGTATTCTCGGCGTCTCCGAGGGGCCGGGGTGAACCGTATGAGTCCAACGCACAGGCGAGGCGATGCTTGCCAATATATTTACTTTTATTAATTAATTACGCAAACTTGCCGCGTCCGTGCAACGCCTTCGAATGGCTGTCTCGCGGGCAACGCGAATGCCTGGAACTAGGAACCCGACATGAACCACGCCGACCTGATCGCCATCGACGTCCACACCCACCTCGAAGTGTCTTGCTGGAACCCCTTCGACAACTACGGTGAGGAATACGACCGCGCCGCCGACAAATACTTCCGCTCCAGCCGCCGGCCGACGATGGCCGAGTCGCTGGCGTTCTACCGCGAGAAGCGAATCGGCTTCGTGATGTTCACGGTCGATGCCGAAACGCAAATGGGCCGCCGGCGCATCCCGAACGAAGAGATCGCCGAGGCCGCGATGGCCAACCCGGACATCATGATTGCCTTCGGCAGCATCGACCCACACAAGGGCAAGATGGGCGCGCGCGAGGCCCGCAAGCTGATCGAGGAATACGGCGTGAAGGGCTTCAAGTTCCACCCCACGGTGCAGGGCTTCATGCCCTACGACAAGATGGCCTGGCCGATCTACGAAGTGATTGCCGAGTACAAACTGCCGGCCATCTTTCACAGCGGCCATTCGGGCATCGGCAGTGGCATGCGCTGTGGCGGTGGCCTGCGGCTGCAGAACTCGAACCCGATGCTGCTCGAAGACGTGGCCATAGCCTTCCCCGACATGCAGATCGTCATCGCCCACCCGAGCTGGCCGTGGCAGGACGAAGCGCTCTCGCTGGCGATGCACAAGCCCAACATCTGGATCGACCTGTCGGGCTGGAGCCCGAAGTACTTTCCGCCGCAGCTCGTGCAGTACGCCAACACGCAGCTGAAAGACCGCATCCTGTTCGGCAGCGACTACCCGCTGATCACGCCCGACCGCTGGATGAAAGACTTCGCCGAAGTCGGTTTCAAGGACGACGTGCGGCCGCTCATCCTGAAGGAAAATGCGAAGCGGCTGCTCGGGCTGGTGTGATCCGCCTCCTGCCGAAAACCCGCTTTCGCGCGGGCACAAGAATGCGCACACTTCCCACATCCCGCCACGCCTTCTGATGAGGACTTTCGCATGCGCTTGAACCCGTTCGTTACCACCCTCGCCCTCACCTTCTCGGCCCTGACCTCGCTCAGCGCACAGGCGCAGAACACCACGCCGATCAAGGTCGGCCTGATGCTGCCAGCCACCGGCACCTTCGCCGCTTTGGGCTCGATGATCGAGAGCGGCTTCAAGCTCTACGTGCAGGAACAGGGCGGCAAGCTCGCCGGCCGCGAGATCCAGTACTTCAAGGTCGACGACGAGTCGGAACCCTCGAAGGCCACCGACAACGTCAACAAGCTGATCAAGCGCGACAACGTCGACGTGCTGGTGGGCACGGTGCACTCGGGCGTCGCGTTGGCGATGGCCAAGGCCGCGAAGGACAGCAACACGCTGCTGATCGTGCCGAACGCCGGCGCCGACGCCATCACCGGCGCCATGTGCGCGCCGAACATCGTGCGCAGTTCGTTCTCGAACTGGCAACCGGGCTACTCCACTGGCGTGGTCGCGGCACAGAAGGGCTACAAGCGCGCGATGACGATCACCTGGAACTACACCGCCGGCAACGAGACGGTGAAAGGCTTCACCGAGGCCTTCGAGATGGGTGGCGGCAAGGTCATGAAAGGCCTGACGCTATCGTTCCCGAACGTCGAGTTCCAGGCCTTGCTGACCGAGATCGCGGCGCAGAAGCCCGATGTGGTGTTCGCGTTCTTCGCCGGCGACGGTGCGGTGAAGTTCGTCAAGGACTACGCGGCCGCCGGCCTGAACAAGTCGATCCCGCTGTTCGGCTCGGGCTTCCTGACCGACGGCACGCTCGAAGCGCAGGGCGCCGCGGCGCAAGGCCTGTTCACGACGCTGCACTACGCCGACAACCTCGACACGCCACGCAACAACGCCTTCCGCAAGAGCTTCGCACTGACCTACAAGGCCAATGCCGACGTCTACGCGGTGCAGGGCTACGACGCCGCACAGATCCTGGCCGCCGGCCTGAAGGCCGTGAACGGCGACCTGAGCAAGCGCGAAGCACTCACCGCTGCGATGCACAAGACCACGGTCGACAGCCCGCGCGGCAAGTTCACGCTCTCACCCGCTGGTAACCCGGTGCAGGACATGTACCTGCGCGAGGCCAAGGGCATCAACAACGAGTTCCGCGGGGTGGCGGTGAAGGCCCTGGCCGACCCGGCGAGGGGCTGCAAGTTGTGATGTGAAGGCGCGGCGCCGGTTGTGGCAAGCTACGGCATGTCGAACCAAGTTGGCGGGAGTTCCGCATGAAGACCAGCCTCGAAGTGTTGGAAGCCGAAGCCCCGAAACTCGGCCCTGCGGGTCGCTCGCACCTCCTCGAGCGGCTCATCGGAAGCCGTGATTTGGCCCCTGAAGTCGAGCAAGCCTGGGAACGCGAAGCGGACGTTAGGGAAGCCGAGCTTGAATCCGGCCTTGTCGCGCCAGTGCCTGGCCATGAAGCCATGGCTCGCCTTCGGGCAGGGCGTTCTCGGTGACCTATTCGGTTCATCCTGGCGCAGAGCAGGATATCGCTGACGCCCTGGACTTTTGCACCTAAAAGGCTGGGGTTCTCGCGGCGCAGCGCTTTTTCAACGGGTTCGAGCGCACCGTCAATCTATTGGTTGAGCACCCGGGTTTTGGGACACCCACCACAAGGTGGTCGTCGAACTTTTCCACTGAGAAAGGCTGGAAAAGGCTGGGGTCACAAAAGACTGAATGAAGGCTGGGGTCGAAGGCTGGGGTCACGAAGGCTGGGGTCAGGTCTTAAATATAAACCCATGAGCCGGTCCAGGACCACGGGGTCCGTCGGGCTTGAACCGAGCCTGCTGATATTGATTCGGCCCAAAGAAATAGGAACTTTTAGGTGAACGTAAGCTCCAAGATGGATGGACA
>CANJKD010000101.1 GCA_947474415.1 Burkholderiales bacterium
CACGCGCGTCAGGCCGCCCGGCATCACCCGGTAGCCGCTCGGGGTGGCGACGGCGAACACGCGCAGGCCCACGGCTCGGGAAGCGAGCCGTTCACTGCCTTCTCGGGAAGCGAGCCGTTCACTGCCTTCTCGGGAAGCGAGCCGTGCAGAACCTTCTCGGGGAGCGCGCCGTTCCGGGCCTTCCCGCGCCCTGCGCGGCGCCGGCTTGCCGGCCTCCACGCGCTCCACCACCGGCGCCTGCGACACGTGCACCCACTCTTGCGCCACGAAGCGCTGCGGCCGTGCCGCCACGCGGGCCCGCAACAGCACGCGCTCGTCGGCCGAGAGGTCGGCACCGAACAACGCGGGCTCGCGGGCGGAGCGCTCGAGCGGCTTGATCAGCAGCTTGTCGAGGCGCTTCCAGGCATCGTCGAACGCGGCCGGCTCGCCGAGCCACCAGGTCGCGACCGACGGCAGCTTCAAGGGCTCGCCCAGCAGTTGCTCGGACAGCTTGGGCAGGTAGCCGAGCAGGGCGCCGGATTCGAGCACGCCCGAGCCCAACGCGTTGCCGAGCAGCACGTTGCCGCGGCGTGCGCAGTCGGTCAGGCCGGCGACACCGAGGGCCGAATCGGAGCGCAGTTCGAGCGGGTCGCAGTAATCGTCGTCTTGGCGGCGCAGGATGGCATGAACGCGCTTCAGGCCTTCCACGGTCTTCATCCAGACGCAGCCGCCACGCACCGTCAGGTCGCTGCCCTCGACAAGCGGGAAGCCGAGGTAGCGGGCCAGCAGCGCATGCTCGAAATAGGTTTCGTTGTAGGGGCCGGGCGTGAGCAGCACCACCAGGGGCGGGCCGCCGCCCGGGCCGGAACGCGGCGCCCAGCGCAGCAGCGATTCACGCAGCGCATCGAAGAACGGCGCCAGGTGCTGCACGTTCAGGTCCGCGAACATCTGCGGAAACACGCGCGACACGACGAGCCGGTTTTCGAGTGCGTAGCCCGCGCCGGAAGGCGCCTGGGTGCGGTCGCTGACGACCCACCAGTGGCCGTCGGGCGAACGCGCCAGGTCGGCGGCGTACTGGAACAGGTGCACGCCGCCGGGCGGGCGCAGGCCCCGCACCGGGTGCAGGAAGCCGCTGTGGCCGAAGATCACCGGCGCGGGAATGGCGCCGGAACGCAGCAGCGTCTGCGGGCCGTAGATGTCAGCCAAGACGCGGTTCAGAAGGTCAGCCCGCTGCGCGATGCCGGCCTCGATATGGGCCCATTCCTCGGCCGACAGCAGCAGCGGCAGCGGGTCGACTTCCCAGGGCCGGTCAGCGCCCTTCGGGTCGGCATACACGTTGTAGGTGATGCCGTTCTCGCGGATCTCGCGCTCCATCAGCGACAGGGTGTCGCCGATCTCCTGGCCCTGGCGCACCGCGAGCGCGCGCAGGAACGCATCCCAGTGCGGACGCGGCACGCCGGCCGCCACGAGCATCTCGTCGTAGCGGCCGGCGTGTACGTCGTAGGCGTCGAGCAGCTCTTTCAGCATCGGCGATGGGCTTCACACAGGTGGAGCCGCATTGTCGTCGCGGCATGCGGGTGCCGATGCGGGGTTCGTCCGTGCATACGGAAACTCACCACCGCAGAGGCGCAGAGAACGCAGAGTCGCGCAGAGGAATTCAATGCAAAGGGCTTTCTCTGCGGTTCTCCGCGTTCTCTGCGCCTCTGCGGTGCGTGAGTTTTCTATGTTCCCTCTTTCAACCCGGCGCGCGGCGCAGGTCGAGCGTGAACGGGAAATTCGGATTGCGTTCTTCCTTGGGCACGGTCATCACACCCGGGGTGTGGCCGGTACGGAAGAAGCGCCCCAGGCGCCGCGCCTCGGCCTCGAAGGCATTGACCGGGAAGCTGTCGTAACTCAGGCCGCCGGGATGCGCCACGTGGTACTGGCAGCCGCCCATGGAGCGGCCCATCCAGGTGTCGACGAGGTCGAACACCAGCGGCGCGTGAACGTCGATGCTCGGGTGCAGCGCCGAAGGCGGGTTCCACGCGCGGTAACGAACCGCACCGACGAATTCGCCGACATTGCCGGTCGGCTGCAACGGGATCTTGCGGCCGTTGCAGGTCAGCACGTGGCGGTCGCTGACGAGTCCGGTGACCTTGAGTTGGACCCGCTCGACCGACGAATCGACGAAGCGCGCCGTGCCACCCACGGCCCCCTCTTCACCCATCACGTGCCAGGGTTCGAGCGCCAGGCGCAGTTCCACCTCCACGCCTTGCGCGGTGAAGTCACCCAGGCGCGGGAAGCGGAAGTTCAGGTGCGCGGCGAACCAGTCGACCTCCATCTCACAGCCGGTCGCGTGCAACTCCTCGACCACATCGCAAAGGTCTTGCCAGATGAAGTGCGGCATCATGAAACGGTCATGCAGCTCGGTGCCCCAGCGCTTCAGGCGCTCCGGCTGGTACGGCTTCTTCCAGAAGCGCGCCACCAGCGCACGCATCAGCAACTGCTGCACGAGGCTCATGCGGGCATGCGGCGGCATCTCGAAGGCGCGCATCTCCAGCAGGCCGAGGCGGCCGGTCGGGCCGTCGGGCGAGTACAGCTTGTCGATGCAGAACTCGGCGCGGTGGGTGTTGCCCGACACGTCGATCAGCAGGTTGCGCATCAACCGGTCGATCAGCCAGGGCGGCACGTGGCCGTGCTCGGCCGCGCTCTGTGAAGTCAGGCGCTTCAGTTCGGCGAACGCGATCTCGATCTCGTAGACCGAGTCGTTGCGCGCCTCATCGACACGCGGCGCCTGGCTCGTCGGCCCAACGAACAGGCCCGAGAACAGGTAGCTCAGCGACGGGTGGTTGTGCCAGTACGCGACCATGCTGGCGAGCAGGTCGGGCCGGCGCAGGAACGGCGAGTCGGCCACCGTGGCGCCGCCGAGCACGAAGTGGTTGCCGCCGCCGGTGCCGGTGTGGCGGCCGTCGAGCATGAACTTCTCGGTCGACAGGCGCGTCTCGTGCGCCGCCTGATACAGGTGCGTGGCCTGCTCGACCAGTTCGCTCCAGCTGTGCGCCGGGTGCACGTTGACCTCGATCACGCCGGGGTCGGGCGTGACGCGCAACAGCGCGAGGCGCGGGTCTTTCGGCGGCTCGTAGCCTTCCAGGATCACCGGCAGCTTCATCTCCAACGCGGTGTCTTCGATGGCGCAGACCAGCTCCAGGTAGTCTTCGAGCGTGGGCGTCGGTGGCATGAAGAGGTAGAGCCGGCCATGGCGCGGCTCGGCGCTCAACGCGGTGCGCGTGACCGACGCGGCCGACTCGAAACGCTGCGGCGGGCGCAAAGGCGTGGCTGCGCTGCCCGCATTGTCGGCAGCGGCTGCGGCCGCCTTGTCGCCGCTCTGCGCGACGCCCGAGCGCTCGGCAAAGCGGCTCGCTTCGCCGGACGCGCCGGCAGCACCAGCCGCACCCGCAGTGCCTGAGACGCCGGCACCGCCTTCGACCGGCAGGTTCGCATAACGCAAGCGCGGGTAAGCCGGCAGCGGCGCGAAGGTCTGGGTCTGGTCGGGCGGGTAGACCCAGGGCAGGTCACTGTCCTTGGCCCAGGGCTGGGAGTCGAGCGGCAGGCGGTAGCCCATCGCCGAGTCGCCCGGCACCAGGTAGCAGCGCTCGCTGCGCAGGAACCACAGGCCGGTCTGCCAGCGCGGCCCGGTACCGGCCGCAGCGGGATTTCGCCCGACCGGCAGCACATGGCCGACGACCTTGTCCAGCCCCTGCGTGAAGACCTTGCGGATGCGATCGCGCTCCAGCGGGTCGGCCAGGCGCGCGTCGAACGGGTCGACGTTGCTCGGCAGCTTGCGCTCGCGCCACAGGTAGTACCAGGTGTCTTCATGGGCTGGAAACACGTATTGCGGGCTCATGCCAAGGCGCTTCGCCACGCCCGCCAGCATGCGCTCCGCATGAACCTCGGTGACGCCGTAGTCCTTGTGTTCGCTGGCGACCAGTTCGGGGTGGGTCCAGATGGGTTCCTTGTCCTTGCGCCAGAACAGGTTCAGCGACCAGCGCGGCAGTTGCTCGCCGGGGTACCACTTGCCCTGGCCGTAATGCAGCAGCCCGCCCTGGCCGTACTTGGCGCGCAGCTTGTCCATCAGGTCGGCGCTGAGGATGCGCTTGGTCGGGCCCATGGCCGCGGTGTTCCACTCGTCGCCCTCGCGGTCGTCGACCGACACGAAGGTGGGCTCGCCGCCTTGCGTGAGCCTGACGTCGTGGCGGCGCAGGTCTTCGTCGACGCGCTGGCCGAGCGCGTTGATGGCCTCCCACTGCGGCTCGGTGTAAGGCAGCGTCACGCGCGGCGCTTCCCACACGCGGGTGACCGACATGTGGTGCTCGAACTCGGTCTCGCATTCGTCGATGGCACCGCTCACCGGCGCGGCCGAGCCGGGCTCGGGCGAACAGGCAAGCGGGATGTGGCCTTCGCCGGCGAACAGGCCCGAGGTCGGGTCCAGGCCGATCCAGCCGGCGCCGGGCAGGTACACCTCGCACCAGGCGTGCAGGTCGGTGAAATCGACCTCGGTGCCGCTCGGGCCATCGAGCGACTTCACATCGCCTTTGAGCTGGATCAGGTAGCCGGAAACGAAGCGTGCCGCAAGGCCCAGGTGGCGCAGCACCTGCACCAGCAACCAGCCGGTGTCGCGGCACGAACCGCTCGCCTTGACCAGCGTTTCCTCGGGCGTCTGCACGCCGGGCTCCATGCGCACGAGGTAGCCGATGTCGCGCTGCAGCTTCTGGTTCAGCGCCACCAGCCAGTCATTGGTGCGCGTCTTCTCGCGCGAGATGCTCGCCACGTAGGCCCGGAACGCCGGCGCATCAGCCAGCTCGGCCGCCTTGATGCGGTAGGGCGCGAGTTCGGTCGCAAGGTCAGCTTCGTAGTCGAATGGGAAGTGGTCGGCCGAGGGTTCGAGGAAGAAGTCGAACGGGTTCAGAACCGACATTTCGGCGACCAGATCGATCTCGATCCGGAAGCTGGTGGTCTTGTCGGGGAACACCAGCCGCGCAAGGTAGTTCGACTGCGGATCTTGCTGCCAGTTGATGAAGTGGGTGGCCGGTTCGACGCGCATCGAATAGCTCAGGATGCGGGTGCGCGAGTGCGGTGCCGGGCGCAGGCGCACGACCTGCGGGCCGAGCTTGATCGGCCGGTCATAGCGGTAGTGCGTGACGTGGTTCAGCGCGACATGGATGGACATTCAGTGTCTCCGGGTACAGGGCAAATGCTTACCGCAGAGGCGCAGAGAACGCGGAGGCTCGCAGAGAAGACACTGAAGTCATTTCTCCGCGCTTCCTCTGCGTTCTCTGCGCCTCTGCGGTGCGTGAGTTGAAGTATTCAGATCAAGCCGCCACAGGCACGAGGAAGTCGCGGCTGATGCCGACGCCCAGGGTGCCGACGCGGTCGAGGAACTGGGTCAGGTAGGCGTGCAGGCCGGTCGCGAGGATTTCGTCGATGCGGCCGTACTGCAGGTCGGCCTGAAGGCGGCCGGCGCGTCGCAGGGTTTCGGCCGACTGCTCGTTCGCCACCATCTTCAGGTTCGTCACGACCTCGTGCACGCAGGCGGCCAGCGAACGCGGCATGTCGGCGCGCAGGATCAGCAACTCGGCCACTTTCTCGGGCCGGATCACGTTGCGATAGACCTTGCGATAGACCTCGAAACCCGACACCGAACGCAGGATGCCAGACCAGTGATAGAAATCGACCTCGATGTCGCGGCCTGGAACACCGCCACTCGCGACACCGTTCGCGCCACCGTAAAACTCGCTCTCGACGGCGTGGAACTTGACGTCGAGCAGGCGCGCGGTGTTGTCGGCGCGCTCCAGGAAACTGCCGATGCGCAGGAAGTGGAAGGCCTCGTCCTGCAGCATCGTGCCCACGGTCACGCCACGCGACAGGTGCGAGCGGAATTTGACCCATTCGAAGCCACCGGCCGGGTCGGTCTGGAACAGGCCGTCGTCGACGAGGCGCTGAAATTCGAGCCAGGTCTGGTTCTGCGTTTCCCAGACTTCGGTGGTCAGCGTGCCGCGCACCGCTCGGGCGTTTTCGCGCGCCGCCAGCAGGCAGTTGCGGATGCTGGAACCGTTCTCGGCATCGCTGACCATGTAGTCGATCACGGCGCGCGGCGTCACGGCGCCGTGGTGCTTCACGTAGTCGTCGGTCAGTTCGCTGATGCCGAGCAGGCCGCGCCAGCCCTTCTCGGCCGCGTCGGCCGATTGCGGCAGCAGCGAAGCCTGGTAGTTCACGTCGAGCATGCGGGCGGTGTTCTCCGCCCTCTCCATGTAGCGCGCCATCCAGAACAGGTGGTCGGCGGTTCGTGAAAGCATGTAGTCGTCTCCTGTCTCAATCTTCCAGCTATCTGTCTTCCAGCAGTCAGAGGTTGAGAAATTTTCGTAGCGAGCGGTTGGCAGGCTAGGCGGACGGAGCGCAGGAACCGGAACGTACTCCCTGTACGTGAGGATTCCGAGCATCCGGCCAACGACGCATGGCGACCGCGCAGTAGAAAAGTTCTCAGCCTCTCAGGCTTCCAGCACCCAGGTGTCCTTGGTACCACCGCCCTGTGACGAGTTGACGACCAGCGAGCCTTCCTTCAGCGCCACGCGCGTCAAACCGCCTGGCACCATCTGCACCTCCTTGCCCGACAGCACGAAAGGCCGCAGGTCGATGTGGCGCGGCGCGACGCCGCTGTCGACGTAGGTCGGGCAGGTCGACAGGCTGAGCGTGGGCTGTGCGATGTAGCCGCTCGGGTTGGCGAGCAACGCGCCACGGAACGCTTCGATCTCTGCCTTCGTGGACGCCGGGCCGACCAGCATGCCGTAGCCGCCCGCGCCATGCACTTCCTTGACGACCAGTTCGCCCAGGTGGTCGAGCACGTACTTCAGGTCGTCGGCCTTGCGGCACATGAAGGTCGGCACGTTGTTCAGACGCGGCTTCTCGCCCAGGTAGAACTCGATCATCTGCGGTACGTAAGGATAAATCGACTTGTCGTCGGCCACTCCCGTGCCGATGGCGTTGCTCAGCGTCACGTTGCCGGCGCGGTAGGCGCCCAGCAGGCCGGCGCAGCCGAGCGTCGAGTCCTTGCGGAAGGCGAGCGGGTCGAGAAAGTCGTCGTCGACGCGGCGGTAGATCACATCGACCCGCTTCGGGCCCTGCGTGGTGCGCATGTAGACGAAGTTGTCTTTCACGAACAGGTCTTGCCCCTCGACCAGCTCGATGCCCATCTGCTGCGCCAGGAACGCATGCTCGAAGTAGGCGCTGTTGTGCATGCCCGGCGTGAGCACGACGACGGTCGGCTCGTTGACCGACGCGGGTGCCACCGAACGCAGCGTTTCGAGCAACAGGTCGGGGTAATGCGCGACCGGCGCGACGCGGTGCTGGCTGAACAGTTCGGGGAACAGCCGCATCATCATCTTGCGGTCTTCGAGCATGTACGACACGCCCGAAGGCACGCGCAGGTTGTCCTCGAGGACGTAGAACTC
>CANJKD010000102.1 GCA_947474415.1 Burkholderiales bacterium
ACTGGCGCGGGTCGGTAACGCGCCACTTCACGAGCCAGTCAATGACCAGGCTCTTCTTCTCTGCCGTGAAGATCGGCCGGGTCTCTGGGCTGTCCATGGTCTGGATGCGGCGGTCGAGGAACACCACGTTCTGGAATGGCGGCGGCAGCTTCCATTTCAGGCCAGGGTCCTGGATGACTTCCTTGATCTCACCGAGTGCGTAGACCACCGCAACCTGACGCTGGTCGACAACGAAAAGCGCGGACGAAAGCAACATCAGCGCCAACAGTGCGCCACCCACCAAAAATGCAATGCGATTCATGTTCTCGTTCTCCTGCGTTGCTTCAGCGGCCGTCGCGGTCGCGGCCGCGCTGGTTGTCGCGTGAGCGAACGTCGACCGCGCCGACGGCTGGCGTGGTTTCGGCCGCAGCGGGCGCCGCGGAGGCTGCAGCGGGGGCAGCGCCCGCGGTTTGAGCTATGAGTTTGTCGAGCGGCAGGTAGAGCAGGTTCGAATTGCTGCGGCTGTCGACCATGACCTTCGAGACGTTCGAATAGACCTGTTGCATGGTGTCGATGTACATGCGGTCCCGCGTCACGGCCGGCGCCTTCTGGTACTCAGCGAGCACGCTGTTGAAGCGCTGCGCATCGCCTTGCGCCTGCGCGACCACGCGCGACTTGTAGCCTTCGGCCTCTTCGCGCAGCCGCGCCGACGTCCCTTGCGCTTTTGGGATCACGTCACTGGCGTAGGCCAGGCCTTCCTTCTTCAACCGGTCGCCGTCTTGGCCGGCCTTCAGCGTGTCTTCGAATGCCGCCTGCACCTGTTCCGGCGGCTGCACGCTCTGGACGTTGATGTTGACGATGACGATGCCCGCCTTGAGCCGGTCGAGCTGACCTTGCACCGACTTGGCAAGGTCAGCCGCGATCGCATCGCGTTGCTCATAGAGCACCGAGTCGATCTTGCTCTTGCCGACAATCTCGCGCACGGCCGATTCAGCGGCCAGCGTGACCGCCTCTTCGGGGTCGCGGTTCTCGAACAAGAACGAACGCGCGTCCTTCAACCGATATTGAACCGTGAAACGAATGTCGACGATGTTTTCGTCCTGAGTCAGCATCGACGAGTCGCGCAGGCCGGTGGCGGCAATCACCGCATTTCGACCCACTTCCTTCGAGCGCAACTGCGTCACGTTGACCGTCTCGTGGGCCTGAAACGGATATGGCATGCGCCACTGGAACCCGGCGTCGGCCGTGTGGCTGAACTTGCCAAACGACGTGACCACACCCTGCTGGCCTTCCTGCACGATGAAGAAGCCACTGCCGAGCCAGATCAGCGCGACCACACCGGCGATCAGGCCGGCGCCGATGCCGGCACTCCTCATGTCGGGCTGAAAGTTGGGGCCGCCTCCGTTGTCACCCGAGCCATTGCTTGGGCCCCGCGGGCCGCCACCCTTGCCACCGAACAGGCCACTGAGCTTGCGGTTGAAATCGCGCCAGAGTTCGTCGAGGTCAGGCGGCCCATCGCCGCGACCACCTGTGCTCAGGGCCAGCCCGGACGCGTTCGGCAGTACCGGGACGGTTCGGCGCGCCATCCGCCAGCGCGCTGAGCGCGAGATGCCTGCCAGCAAGTCGCGCGCGGCATCGGCCGCAGCGCGCAGCGATGAAGAACCGTGAAAATTAGGAGGCGAATGGCTCATGGTCGTGCGGGTGAAGGGTGGGTTCCGGGTGTGGAGTGTCGGGTTGCGTCTCGGCTTCGTCGGAGACGTCCTCCGCATCGAGGCCCGGGTTGAGGTCTTCATCTGGCTGCCAAGCATATGGCGCCGTATCGTTCGGGTTCAAGACGCCTTCGAGCGTGCCGGCAACGGCCTCGCGCAGCACGTCCCGAAGCGACTCCATGCCTTCGCCCGTGCGTGAGCTGATGAAGACACGCGGCACGCGCCAGCCTGCGCCCAAGTCGTAAAGGTCGCGCAGCACACGCGGACGCTGCGTTTCCTCAAGCCGGTCGAGCTTGTTGAACACGAGCACTTGAGCAATGTCGCCAGCGCCGATCTCCACCAGCACCCGTTGCACCTCAGCCATCTGCTCGGCCAGCACCGGGCTGGCGCAGTCGACGACATGCAGAAGCAGGTCGGCGTCGTTCGCTTCCTGCAAGGTGGCCTCGAAGGCTTCGATCAGCTTGTGTGGCAAGTCGCGGATAAAACCCACCGTGTCGGACAAGGACACCGACCGCGTGACCTCGTCGAGGTGGAGTTGGCGCGTGGTGGTGTCGAGCGTGGCGAACAACTGGTCAGCCACGTAGGCACGCGCGTTGACCATGGCATTAAACAGGGTCGACTTGCCGGCGTTCGTATAGCCCACCAGCGAGACCCGAAAGGTCTGATTGCGCTCGCGGGAGCGGCGCTGCGTGCTGCGTTGGCGCTTGACTCGATCGAGCTGCTTCTTCACGCCTTTGATGCGCTCGCCGATCATGCGCCGGTCGAGTTCGATCTGCGCCTCGCCCGGGCCACCGCGCATGCCGATACCGCCGCTTTGCCGCTCGAGGTGGCTCCAGCGGCGCACCAGGCGCGTCGACAGGTATTGCAGGCGTGCCAGTTCGACCTGCAGCTTGCCTTCGTGGCTTTGCGCGCGGTCGCCGAAGATTTCGAGGATCAGCATCGTGCGGTCGGCCACCGCCACACCGAGATGCCGCTCGAGGTTGCGCTGCTGGGCGGGCGACAACGCTTGATCGAAGAGCACGGCTTCGGCCTGATAGCCCTCGACCAGCGCCTTGATTTCGTCAGCCTTGCCCGAACCGATGAAGAGCGCCGCATCCGGGGCCTTGCGGCGCGCAACCACGCGCGCAACCGCCACGTCACCCGCCGACTCCGCCAGCAAAGCGAGTTCGTCGAGGGACTCGTCGAACGTCTTGCCACGACCGAAATCGACACCCACCAGAATGGCACGAGCGGGCGGGGTGAGCCCGCTCGCAGGGCTTGCGTCGGCGGAACTCAAGGTGAGACGCGTCGGGCCGTCAGGGTCATGCCGAAGCTGCAGGCTCGGCCGGGTCGGCGGCGTGGAAGCTCACGGCCCGGCCGGGTACCACCGTCGAAATGGCGTGCTTGTAGACCATCTGCGTCACGGTGTTTCGAAGCAGCACCACGTACTGATCGAATGACTCGATGTGGCCCTGCAATTTGATGCCGTTGACGAGGTAGATCGAAACCGGAACATGCTCCTTGCGCAGCAGGTTCAGGAAGGGGTCTTGTAGGAGTTGCCCTTTGTTGCTCACGATATTCTCCGTGATGTAGTTTTGAAGTGGTTCACGTTAACACAGCGATCAAACACGTCGGAGAGCAGAGCCGGAAGCCCCGCCACAAGGCAGTCACTCCTTGGTGTCGAACGGGTTTTTCGAGCTGCGCAGCTCGATCCGCATCGGCGTGCCAGTGAGCTTGAAGTGCTCGCGGAAGCGGCCTTCGAGGAAGCGCTTGTAGGTTTCGCTGATGTGGTCGAGCGAATTGCCGTGGATCACGATCAGTGGCGGGTTCATGCCGCCCTGGTGCGCGTAGCGAAGCTTCGGGCGGAACGCGCCGGCACGCTTCGGCGCCTGGTGTTCGACGGCCTCTTGCAGCAGGCGCGTGAGCACTGGCGTCGACATTTTTCGCATGGCCGACGAGTGTGCATCGGCGATCGCCTTCCACACCGGCCCGAGCCCCTGGCGCTTGATGGCCGAGATGTGCATCACCGGCGCGAACTTCAGGAACGCCAGGCGCTGCTCGATTGAGCGCTGCAGGGTCTGCCTCTGGTAGTCGTCGACCGCGTCCCACTTGTTCACCGCCAACACCACGGCGCGGCCGCTTTCCAGCACATAGCCGGCGATGTGGGCGTCTTGATCGGTCACGCCCTGCGTGGCATCGAGCAGCAGCAGCACCACGTTCGCGTCGGCAATCGCCTGCAGAGTCTTGACAACCGAGAACTTCTCGATCGCCTCGAACACCTTGCCGCGGCGCCGCAGGCCGGCGGTATCGATGAGTTCGAACTTCTGTCCGCCGCGCTCGAAGGGCACACTGATCGCATCGCGCGTCGTGCCGGGCTGGTCGAACGCCACCAGCCGCTCTTCGCCCAGCCACGTGTTGATCAGGGTCGACTTCCCGACGTTCGGACGCCCCGCGACCGCCAGGCGGATCGGCGCGCCCTCTTCCGGCTCGGCGGCTTCGTCTTCGGCCCACTCGAAGTGCGCGAGCGCCGCGTCGGTCAGGCTGCGAATCCCCTGCCCGTGCGCGGCAGAAATCGGGTGCGGCTCGCCCAGCCCCAACTCGAAGAACTCGCCCAGAAGCGGCGATTCCGGCATGCCTTCGGCCTTGTTGACGGCCAGCAGCAACTTCTTACCGGTGGTGCGCAGATAGCGTGCGATGTCGTGGTCTTGCCCGGCCACGCCGGCTCGAATGTCGACCACGAAGATCACCGCATCGGCCTCGGCCACGGCCTGGCGCGTCTGCTTCGCCATCTCCTTGACGATGCCGGTGGCGTTGTCGGGCTCGAAGCCCCCGGTGTCGACGACGATGAACTCGTGCTCGCCGCTGCGCCCGTCACCGTAGTGGCGGTCGCGTGTCAGCCCGGAGAAGTCGGCCACGATGGCATCGCGGCTCTTCGTCATGCGGTTGAACAGCGTCGACTTGCCGACGTTCGGGCGGCCCACCAGGGCGATCACGGGTTTCATGCGGGGTCCGGGATTCTCTTCAGTTCGCCGCGATCACTGCGGCCGGAAGGCGAACAGCCCACCGTTGCGCGTCACCACCAGCATGGTCGAGCCCGACACCACGGGCGCGCTGATGATCGCGCTGCCGTCGGTGCTCATGCGCAATTGCGCTTCGCCGGTGTCGCGTGCCAGCCAGTGCAGCGTGCCGTCGGCGTCGCCAAAGACCACCGTCTTGCCAACGCTCACGGGCGCAGTCAGGCCGCGGTACATCAGCTTGTCGGACGTCCAGGCGACGTCGCCGCTGCTGAACTTCCATGCCGTCACCCGATCCGATGCGTCGGCGGCGAACACGTAGTCTGCGCCGGCCCCCACGCCATCGGTACCACCGGAAATCTTGCTCCAGGCGAGTGTCGCCCGCTCGGCATTCACGCAACCCACCGCAGCCTGGAAGGAACGCGCGCACAGCACGTCGCCGACCCGCACGGCAGGGCCGACCAGATCCGCCAGGCGCTCGATCTCGTTGGCGCCACGCGGAGCACCAACCACGACTTCCCAGCGCACGGTTCCCTTCAGGGGATCAACGCCCGCCATGCGCGGGCCCTGTCCGACGATCAAGGTGTCCTTGAAGGCCGACAGCACGCCGGTCTGCGACAGCGTCAGCGGGTCACCAGGGCGCTGCAGTGACCAGAGCTTGCGGCCATCGATCGCGTCGAAGGCCTGCACACTGCGGTCGACACCGAGCACGAACACGCGCTCGCCTGCGATCAGCGGTGCGGTCGATACACGCGTTGTCAGCGGCTTGCGCCACTTGACCTGGCCCTGCTCGAAAGTCACCAATTCACCGTCGCGCGTCACGACAGCGGCAAATCGGCCGTCGCTGCTCGCGCCGACACCTGCACCGAGCTTCGCCGCCGCATTGCCGCGCCAGACTTCCCGGCCGGTATCGACATCGAGCGTGAGCACCGTACCGTCACCGCCGGCCACGACGAATGCGCTGCGGGTCACTGCGACCGTGAACGGGAATTCGATCTTCTCTATGCGCTGGCTCCATACCAGGGCTCCTGCGATCTTCGGCGTCAGCGGTTCCAGCGGCAGCGGCTTGGGCTTCGAGGCCGCACACCCGGCGGTCACGGCGATGATCACCAGGCCGACCATGGCCAGCAGTGGCCGCGCCGCAGCCCAGCCGGTCAGGCGATGCACAGTCATTTCACGATCTCCGCCGCCTGTGCCGGCGCGCTTGCGGCAGTGGGCGAAGCGCCCAGCGCAGTCAGCTTCGCGTCGATCAGCCTGCGGTAGTCGACTTTGGCATCCATCGCTTGCCATGCTTTCGTGTAGGCCGCCTTGGCTTCATCTTTCTTGCCTTGCGCCATCAAGACATCACCACGCCGGTCGGCAACCAGCGCCTCGAACTCGACCGCAGTGGCCGCGTCGAGTTGCTTGAGCGCTTCGTCGTACTTTTTCTGGTCAAGCAGCAGGCCGGCAGCGCGCATGCGGGCGACCGTCTGGTATTCGGTTTCGGGCGCATTCGCCGCCACCCAAGCCAGCGACGCCAGTGCCGCCTCAACCTGCCCCTTCGCGAACTGGGCCTTGGCGGCGAGCAGCCCGCCCTGCTGGGTGTAGCTGGTGCGCGGGAAGCGCTCTTTCATGTCGGAGAACACACGGCTTGCCTGCTCGGCATTGCCGGCCTGGGCCGCTTGGTCGAGCTGGTCGAACATGGCGCCCGACTTGGCCGACTGGTCGCGCTGCCACCAATTCCAGCCGTTCCAGCCGGCATAGGCCGCCATCACTGCGATCAGCGCCCAGGTGACGAGGTTGCCGTATTGCTTCCAGAAGGTCTTCAGCTGGTCGAGCTGTTCTTGTTCTTCGAGGTCGAGATGGGTGGCCATTGACTTGCGGTTCCGCAGGATTCGAAAGTGAGGTCTCGGGTGAGACCCGGAAAGAGCGGCGATTATGCGTTGTGACGCTCGGCAACCCATTCGGCCAGGCCCGCCAGCGACACACAGCGCTGCTCGGCTGCCGCATCGCGCAATGACTTGACGGCCACCTCGCCGCGCGCCAGTTCGGCTGCGCCGAAGATGAGTGCGTGAGCCGCACCGCTGGCATCGGCGCGCTTGAACTGAGACTTCATTCCGCCCCAGCTGTCAGCACCCGCGGCGTGCATCAGCACCGTCAACCCGCCGGCCCGCAGTGTCTCGCAGGCCGCGATGGCGGCGCCCATCGCATCAGGTGACGGCACGATCGCGTAGACATCGGGCGCCGCAGCCGGCAAGGGCACGCCAACGGCTTCGAGCAAGAGCAACATGCGCTCCACGCCCATGCCCCAGCCGACGGCTGGCGTCGGCTTGCCGCCAAGTTGTTCGAACAACCCGTCGTAGCGGCCACCGCCGCACACCGTGCCCTGGGAGCCTAGCTTGTCAGTGATCCACTCGAAGACGGTCAGGTTGTAGTAGTCCATGCCGCGCACCAGGCGCGGGTTCACGCGGTAAGCAACGCCTGCCGCTTCGAGCACGGCGCGCACAGCGTTCAGGTGGGCGAGCGAGGCCTCGCCGAGAAAGTCCATGAGCTTCGGCGCCGACTCGATCAACGTCTGCATGGCCGGGTTCTTAGTGTCGAGAATGCGCAGCGGGTTGCTGTGCAGGCGCCGCTTCGCATCGTCATCGAGCTGCTCGGCATGCGCCTCGAAGTGCGCGATCAACGCGGCCCGGTGCGCCAGGCGCTCAGCCGGTTGGCCCAGGCTGTTGAGTTCGAGCCGGACATGCTCTTGAGTCAAGCCGAGGTCACGCAGCAAAG
>CANJKD010000103.1 GCA_947474415.1 Burkholderiales bacterium
GCCTGCGCCGGAATGGCCACGCTGCTCAGCGTGTTGCTGACCACCGACTGCACCACTTCCTGTTGCAGCCACAGGCCGAGCAAGTTGGCCACGATGGCCAGCGCGAGCAGGCCGATGAAGGAGCGCCGTGCCCAGTCGAGCCGCAGCAGCAGGCCCACTGCCGAGGCCAGCGTGGCCACCGAAACCACCAGCCCTGCCCCCACCACCCAGGGCAGGTAGCCGAGCAACAGCCCGGTCAGCAGCGGCAGCGGGTGGCGTTCGGTGGCAAGGTGCAGGCCCGGCATCAGCGACGCCACGGCCGCGTTCTGCACCAGCGCCGAGGCGCTCGTCAGACCCGCCAGGATGAAGAACACCCAGGCGGTCGCGGTGACGAACAGGGAACGGGCTCCAACGGACAAGGTACTCGGCATGACGGGCTCCTGGTGCCGGGCCCGTGAATGGGCTGCCCGGCATGGCGGCGCGGACTCGGCTGGGACGCAGGCCGCACGCATGCCGTAATTTTCGGCCGGGATCGATGACAACTCATCCCTCTCAGCGGGGACGCCCCGCGTTCTGGGGTTGTTTGTGCGGCATAAACCACAGACCGGTAACTGAATGAAAAAGTCGCAGACAACATCACCCAAAGCGCACTGCGTAGATCGGCGGCAAGTGCGCAGCGACGACGGACCAGCGGTCGCCGCCGTCGTCGCTGGCCCACAGGCCACCGGTGGTGGTGCCCATCAGCAGGCGCTGGCCCGACGGGTCGACCACCAGACCGTGGCGGTAGACCAGGTCATAGCAATGCTCGCGCGGCAGACCGGTGACCAGGGTCTCGAAGCTGCGGCCACCGTCGCGCGTGCGGTTCACCACCAGCGCGCCATCGACCGGAACGCGCTGCTGGTCGGCCGCGCCGGGAACGAACCAGGCGGTGTCGGGCTGCTCAGGGTGCACCGCCACCGCGAAACCGAAGTTCGACACCGGCACACCGGTGACTTCCTGCCACGAAGCCGCGTTGTCGGTCGAGCGCCAGATGCCGTTGTGGTGCTGGCACCAGAGCACATCGGGTTGCGCGGCGCAGCGTTGAATCGAATGTGGATCTTGTGTGTTCGGGTTTCCGGCCTGGTCGGGCGGCATGTAGGCGGCATGCATGCCTGTCGCCTGCAGGGTCCAGTTCGCGCCGTCGTCGCGCGTCACCCAGGCGCCGCCGCAACTGATGCCGACCAGCAGTTCTGCTGGCCGTCCAGGGTGCGGGCAGATCGAGTGGATGCCCGGCGCGTCGTAGCCACCACCGAACCATTCGGCGCGGCCGGGCTGGTTCCACAGCGGCTCATTCAGTTGCCACGATTCGCCGCCATCGCCCGAGCGGAACAGGCCGCCGGGCAAGGTGCCGGCCCAGACCGTGTTGCTCGCTGAACCACCGCCTCGCTCGAGTGACCAGACCTGAATCAGCTTCCAGTCCACGCCGCCGGCCGGCTCGCCCTCGGGCTGCGGTGGGTAGACCGGCGTGGCCACTTCATGCCAAGTGGCGCCGGCATCGTCCGACGCGTGCAGCTTGACGCCGAAGTGGCCGAGGTTCAGCGCTGCCAGGATGCGGCCCAAGCCTTGCGGCGGCAGCACCATCGTGACCGGCTCGCCGAGGAAGCTCACGCGCTCGATCGCCCAGCCCCCGTTGCGCCAACGCAGTTCGAACAGCCCTTTGCGGGTCGCGACCCAGGCACGTTGTTCCATCATGGTCGAAGTTCCTTCACGGGTTCAGTGGGGTCAATGTCAGCCGCGCGGTCAGCCGCCCAGTCAGCCACCCGACAGGGCCTGCAGCACATACACCTCGCTGTCGGGCCGCAGCGTGTCGTCAAGCGCAACGCGGTCGGTACAACGCCGGCCGTCGATGAAGGCGACGACATTGGCGCGCAGGTGGCCTTGGTCATCGAGCACATACGAGCGCAGGCGCGGGTTCAGGGCAAATGCCGCTTCGAGCGCCGCGCGCAGCGTGGCGGCCGGCACGTTCAGCTCGGGCACCTCCGTGAAGCGCCGCAGTTGCGAGGTGAAGACGATGCGCGCCATGGCCGCGATGATGCCGCGCGCGGCGGCATTTGGGGACTCCGGACATGCCCGCTGTACCAGCGCTGCCGGGGCACGCACCTCTATCATCGCCTTGAGTTCGCCACCAAAATGGCTCACGAGGCGCCCCTATTTCAACAACGCACGGAGACGACATGAACGGTTTGATGATGCAGCAGCCGCTGCTGATTTCCTCGCTGCTGGTGCACGCTGAACGCCACCACGGCGACCAGGAAGTGGTGTCGCGCCGGGTCGAAGGCGACATTCACCGCTGCACCTTCCGCGAGATGGCCGCACGCTCGCGCCGCATGGCCAAGGCGATTGCCGCTCTTGGCGTGCAGCCGGGCCAGCGCGTCGCCACGCTGGCGTGGAACGGTTACCGCCACATGGAGCTGTACTACGCGGTGTCGGGCTCGGGCGCGGTGCTGCACACGCTGAACCCGCGCCTGCACCCGGATCAGGTGGTCTACATCGCCGACCACGCCGAAGACCAGGTGCTGTTCTTCGACCTGACCTTCCTGCCGTTGATCGAAGCCATTGCCGGGCGTGTGAAGACAATCAAGACCTTCGTCGCGATGACGGACCGGGCGCACATGCCGGCCACCTCGAAAATCGAGAACCTGCTGTGCTTCGAAGACTTGCTGGCCGCGCAAGACGACCACTTCGACTGGCCTGTTTTCGACGAGAACCTGGCCTCGTCGCTGTGCTACACCTCGGGCACCACCGGTAACCCGAAGGGTGTGCTCTACAGCCACCGCTCGACGGTGCTGCACACGTTCGCCATCGCCCTGCCCGACGCATTGAACTGCTCGGCCCGCGACGTCATCCTGCCGGTGGTGCCGATGTTCCACGTCAACGCCTGGGGCCTGCCGTATGCGGCCTGCATGACGGGCGCGAAGCTGGTATTCCCCGGCCCGGGGCTGGATGGCAAGTCGCTCTACGAACTGTTCGAGACCGAGCGCGTCACGATGTCGGCCGGCGTGCCCACCGTGTGGCAAGGGCTGCTGGCGTACGTGGAAGCCAACGACCTGAAATTCAGCACCATGCGCCGCACCGTGATCGGCGGCTCGGCCTGCCCGCCCGCGATGATGCTGGCCTTCGAGGAGCGCTACAACGTGCAGGTGCTGCACGCCTGGGGCATGACCGAAATGAGCCCGGTCGGCACGGCTGCAGTCATCAAGGGCAAGCACGTCGGCCTGCCGCAGGCGCAGCGCCTCGCGGTTCAAAGCACGCAGGGCCGCGCGGTCTATGGCGTCGACATGAAGATCGTCGGCCAAGATGACGAAAGCGGCGCCGAGCTGCCCTGGGACGGCAAGGCCTCGGGCGAACTGCTGGTGCGCGGGCCGTGGATCATCTCGACCTATTTCAAGAGCGAAGGCGGCGACCCGCTGGTTCCCGACGCTCATGGCCAAGGCTGGTTCCCGACCGGCGACGTGGCCACCATCGACGCCGACGGCTTCATGCACATCACCGACCGCAGCAAGGACGTCATCAAGTCCGGTGGCGAATGGATCGGCTCGATCGACCTCGAGAACATCGCGATGGCGCACCCCAAGGTGATGATGGCCGCGTGCATCGCGGCGGCCCACGCGAAGTGGGACGAGCGGCCGCTGCTGATCGTCGTCAAGAAGGCCGGCGCCGAACTCACGCGCGATGAACTGCTGGCGTTCTTCGAAGGCCGCATCGCAAAATGGTGGACACCGGACGACGTGGTCTTCGTCGACGCGATACCGCTCGGCGCCACCGGCAAGATGCTGAAGAACCGGCTGCGCGAGCAGTACGGCAAGCACTTGCTGGCCCAGGGCTGATCGCGGGCGGATGCCCAGGCATACAAACGCCGGCGTCGTCTACGCCACCCTCGCCTTCCTCTGGTGGGGGCTGTTCCCGCTGTATTTCCGCATCGTCACCGCGGTGCCGGCGGCGCAGATCCTGGCACACCGCGTCGTCTGGTGCCTGGTCTTCCTGGCTGCGGTACTCACCGCGCGGCGCCAGTGGGGCTGGCTGAGGCAGGTGCCGCGCCAACCCCGGGTGCTGGCAGCGTTCGTTGCCAGTGCCCTGTTGATCGGTGCGAACTGGCTCGCCTACATCTGGGCCGTGAACCACGGCCATGTGCTCGAAGCCAGCCTGGGTTACTTCATCACGCCCATGGTCAATGTGCTGCTGGGCATGACGCTGCTGCATGAACGCTTGCGGCGTGCGCAATGGCTGGCGCTGGTCATCGCTTCGGCCGGGGTGCTGTGGCTGACCATGCAGGCCGGGCGGCCACCGTGGATCGCACTGTCGCTCGCCATCACCTTCGGCGGCTACGGTTTGCTGCGCAAGATTGCCGTGCTCGGCGCACTCGAAGGCCTGACGCTCGAGACGATGCTGCTCGCCCCGCTGGCCTTGCTCGTGCTCGGAGTCGTCACGCTCGACGGCAGCGCCAGCTTCCCGGCGCCCGACGCACTGAGCAACCTGTGGATGGTCGCGCTGGGCCCCATCACGGCCGTGCCGCTGCTGCTGTTCGCAGCCGCTGCGCGGCGCCTGTCGATGGCGACGCTCGGCATCGTGCAATACCTCGGCCCGTCGATCCAGTTCGGGTTGGGCGTGTGGGTGTTCAACGAGCCGTTCTCGGCCGCGCGCCTGATCGGCTTCGGCGGCATCTGGCTCGCGTTGCTGATCTACACGCTCGATGGCTTGCGCGTCAGCCGGGCGATGGCTACGGCCACGTCACCCGCCTGAACAACCGCCACTCATGCCGGCACGGAGCTGCGAATCAGGTGATCGAACGCGCCCAGCGCCGCCTTCGCGCCATCGCCGGTCGCGATGATGATCTGCTTGAACGGCACGGTCGTCACGTCGCCCGCCGCGAACACGCCCGGCAATGAAGTCTGGCAGCGGTTGTCGACCACGATCTCGCCGTGGCGCGACAACTCCAGCGTGCCCTTCAGCCACTCGGAATTCATCACCAGCCCGATCTGCACTAACCCGCCTTCGAGCTCGATGTGCCTGCCGCGCCACTCGCACGATCGGTGTAGCTCAGGCCGTTGACCTTGCCGTCCGCACCGGTGATCTCGGTGGTCTGCACCTGCGTGTGGAAAACGAATTTTGGCAAGCTCTTCAGCTTGCTGACCAGCACCGCATCGGCGCGCAGTTGCTCGCCGAATTCGATCAGCGTGACATGGCCGACGAGGCCGGCCAGGCCGATCACGGCCTCGACGCCCGAGTTGCCGCCGCCGATCACCGCCACGCGCTTCCCCTTGAACAGCGGCCCATCGCAATGCGAGCGATACGCCACGCCCTTGTTGCGGTAGTCCTTCTCGCCGGGCACGTTGACTTCGCGCCAGCGCGCGCCCGACGACAGGATCACGGTCTTGCTCTCGAGCAGAGCGCCGTTCGCCAGCCGGATGCCGACGAGGCCGTTGTTGTCGGCCGCCGGGATCAACTGCTCCGCGCGCTGCAGGTTCAGTATTTCGACGTCGTACTGCTTGGCGTGCTGCTCCAACGCGGCGGCAAATTTCGGCCCGTCGGTCTCCAGCACCGAGATGAAGTAGGTGCACGGTGCGCAGCCATCAGCGTACACGAAGGGATGGCGGTCGGGATCGCGTAGCCCTGCCGCGCGTACTTCGCGAGCAGCGGGATGTTGGCGTCTTTGTGCTTTCCCATACCGTCAAGGTCGCCCAGTTCGAGTTGGGGCATGCCGCAGCAGCTTTCCGTCTCGACCACAGCCGGCCTTGTTTGCGAAATGCAGGTACTGGCGGTTGGCCTGCGATTCGCCCGCGAAGGCGTCCTTCAGGTTCTGCTCGGTGTTCGATCCTTTCAAGCCCATGTCGATTTCCTGTGGTGGTGAACTGCTCGCGACCATCGACAAGTTGCGATGGAACCTGCGGCGCTATGGACGCGAACCCGGCACCGGGGCATTCGCCAATCAAAACCTTCAATGCAGCGCATTGGGGTCAACTCCCGATGCGCGGGCGACGGTTGAAAGGCTCAGCGCGGCGAATTCGATTTGCTAGACTACGGGCCGAAGTGGGGGGGTAGCTCAGCTGGGAGAGCGCCGCGTTCGCAATGCGGAGGTCGTGAGTTCGATCCTCATCCTCTCCACCACTTCACACATAGACCAGAAAAGTCAACGAAATCAACGAGTTGGCTTCAAGCGGTTGCAAGCGTTTCACACACGTTCTTCACACACGCTGGTGTCACTCCCCAAGGGCGAGTGCACCCACAGTCATGCCGCCCGTTGTGACCGTCTGCGTGAACCTTCAGCGATGTTGCCCCGAGAAGGGCGAGTGCCCCGCACGGCTGGTGGCGTCGCCGCGCGGCAGGTTGCGGCTTCAACGATGCCGAGAGCCCCGCCAATGTGTCGCGGAGCCCACGAAGTTTTTCGGATCCAGCGATGGCACTGGCGATCCGTTCGCCAAGGCTTCCGGCCTCATCGACAAGCACACGACGGTTCACGACGTGGACAAGTCGGCGAGGCAGCGTGACATTCCCGGCTGCCGCTTGCGCTGCCAGCGCCGCGACGAAGATTGGGATGATCATCGTCTTGCCCGCTGTCCTTCGGCGCGGTCTAACAGGGCAGTCCCGACATCAGAAACCTACGGGCCCCCACTATCATCCTGCGATGGACGAAAAGCTACTTGCACAGCGGCTCCGAGCATTTTCTGCAGACCGCGATTGGGACCAGTTCCACACCCCGAAAAACCTCGCCATTTCGATCTCAACGGAAGCCGCTGAACTTCTTGAGCTGTTCCAGTGGAGTCGGGGGACTGGCGCTTGGGCTGAGTTGGCAGAGCCTGCCCTCCATGCACGGGTCGAGGAGGAGTTGGCAGACGTGCTGTTGTATCTGATCCGATTCGCCGACCGCGCCGGTATCGACCTGCAAGCCGCAGCGCTCCGAAAGCTGGAGGTCAACGCCAGGAAGTATCCCGCTGAGAAGGTCAGAGGGTCGGATAAGAAGTACAACGAACCCTGAGGCAGGGGTGCGTACCGCGTCCGGTATCGGATGAGACTTGACATAGACGGCACCAGGTACCTTCGTCATCAGGCGTCCGTTAAATGGGGATCGCGCCGCCGTTCTTTCCATCGCAGCCGTTGGCAACCCCGAGGGATCGATGTGATCGCCTACCAAGCCGACAAGAAGCAGTTTCTCAGGGACAACCACGACAAGGAAATCGACGACGTCATCCACCTTCGATACCGGACCCAAACGGGCCGCGATGGTGATGAGCCTGGTGCAGTCGGCCTAGCTCACTGGACACGATCCGTGGGCCTACCTCAAGGATGTGCTGGAGCGCTTGCTCGCGCATCCTGACCACCGGATCGACGAGTTGCTGCCGCATCGTTGGAGCCCGACGGCGGCCGGCAAAATGCCGGCGCATGAAGAACATCGAAGCACCGATCACGGACGGCGGCGA
>CANJKD010000104.1 GCA_947474415.1 Burkholderiales bacterium
CGCAAGCCAACTCAAGAATTACCGACGCGCAACGTGAGTTGCAACCCGCTCCCTCCGCAGCAACGAGAGCTGCATCATGTCGTGGTACGCACCGCCCCAATAGCCCACTTCCCGCAACCGGCCTTCTTCGACGAAGCCAAGGCCGGCAAGCGTCTTCAGTGAGGCTGCATTGTGCGGGTGAACCTGGGCTTCGATGCGGTTCAGCTCCATCTGCTCGAAGCCCCAACCGGTGACCCGGGTGAGCGCCTCGCGCATTAACACCGGGCCCCAGGCGGGTGGGGCGAGTTCGTAGCCGACCACGCACTTGCGCCAGCTGCGGTTCCACATGAAGAGGCCGCAGGTGCCGATCAGCGTACCGCCTGTTTTGAGCGCTATTCCCCAACGCGTGGCGGGGTTGGCCTGCTGGCGCCACCCCGCGAACAGTTGGACCAGCCGCTCCGCACCGGCCAGGTCGGTCAACGGGTCGTTGCCGAACCAGCGCATGACGAGCGGGTCGCTGTGGATCGCGAACAGGGCCGGCGCGTCGGCCGCGAGCAGTTCGCGCAGTTGCAGGCGATCTGTGTCGAGGGTGGGGAAACCGTTGGTCGTCATGCCATGTCGATCAAGCTTCAGTAGGTTGCGCGCCCGCCCGACAAGTCGAACACCGCCCCGGTGCTGAACGAGCATTCTTCCGACGCCAGCCAGGCGATCATCGCGGCGGCTTCACCGACTTCGAGGAAGCGCGCCATCGGGATCTTGCTGAGCATGAATTCGATGTGCTGCGGCGTCATCGAATCGAAGATCGCGGTCTTCGCGGCGGCGGGCGCCACGGCGTTGACGAGCACGCCCTTCGTTGCCAGCTCCTTCGCGAGCGACTTGGTCAGCGCGATCAGCCCGGCCTTCGACGCGCTGTAGTGGGATGCGTTTGGATTGCCTTCCTTGCCGGCCACCGACGCGATGTTGACGATCCGGCCATAGCCCTGTTTGATCATCTGCGGCACGACCGCGCGGCAGGTGAGGAACGGGCCGACCAGGTTCACGTCGATCACGCGCCGCCACACTTCGGGCGAGAGTTCCCAGGTCGGGCCGTTGCCGCCGGTGATGCCGGCGTTGTTGACGAGGATGTCGATGCGGCCATGCGCTTTCACAGCCTCGGCCGTCGCAGCGGTGATGTCGGCATCGAGGCTCAGTTCGACGATGGATGCAGTGACTTTTCCGGCTGCGCCCAGCCTGGCCAATACGTCTTCGGCCGTCGCCAGCCGCGCCGCGTCGATGTCCCACAGCACCACACTGGCGCCGGACTGCAGCATGCGTTCTGCGGCGGCGTATCCAATGCCTTGCGCGCCGCCGGTGATGACCGCAACGCGGCCTTTCAGGTCGATCTGATTCATTTTGACAGTCCTTTCAAGGCGGCATCGGCATTCGGGCCGGCGGCGCAGTCTTCGATGTACTGGCGGATGATTTCGGCGAAGTTCGTGTGCGGCGCGAGGCCGAGCTTGCCGGCACGCGCTGCCGAGGCGCCACTCGGCCAGTTCGCCACGATGCCGGCAATTGCGGAGTCGCGTTGGAAGCGCACCCGTTCGCGCACCGCCGCGCCGGCCACCTCGGCCAGCGCGTCCAGCATGTCGGACACGCGCACGTTCAAGCCTGGCAGGTTCAACGCGGTGCGACCGTTGAAGGCCTCGCGGCTGGCTTCAAAGACAGCGATCAGGCCTTCGACGGTGCGCGTGGGTGACGAGACCGGGTGCGACACGCTGGCATCCACCGGGCAAACCGATTCCAGGCCCGCGAGCGGCTCGCGAATGATGCCGCTGAAAAACGACGAGGCCGCGCCGTTCGGCTTGCCGGGCCGCACCGTGACGGTCATCAGGCGCGCGGCGCGGCCGTCGATGTAGCCCTTGCGGGTGTAGTCGGCCACCAGGTGTTCGCAGATCAGCTTGTGCGTGCCGTACGAGGTTTGCGGCGCGGGCAGCGTGGTGTCAGTGACGACGGCCGGCAGCGGCACGGCCGGGTCGGGGCCGAACACCGCGACGGAGCTGGAGAACACCAGCCGCGGCACCTTGCCGCCGTGGATCACATTGAAGCGGATCGCATCGAGCAGGGCACGCGTGCTGTCGATGTTGGAACGCAGGCCGAGGTCGAAGTCGGCCTCGCATTCGCCCGACACCGCCGAGGCGAGGTGGAACACACCGTCGAAGGGTTCGTCGCGCAGTGCCTCGGTTTGCGTCAGCAGTGGGCCGGTGCGGGCTTCGACGCGGGGGTCGTTCAGCAGGTCGGGCCGCGGCGGCGCGATGTCGGCCAGCACGACGCGGGTGATGGTCTGGCCGGCCAGCGTGCCGCTTGCGAGCAGGGCGCGGGCCAGGCGGTCGCCGACGAAGCCGGCACCGCCGGTGATGAGCAATTTCATGGGGTGGTTCCTTGTGCAGTGGTTCGGTAGTCGCGCAGCCAGCCCAGGCCGGCCGAAGTGCCGGCGCGCGGCCGGTACTCGCAGCCGATGTGGCCTTGCCAGCCGAGTTGGTCGATGAGGTCGAACAGATAGGGGTGGTTCAGCTCGCCACGGTCGGGTTCGTGCCGGTCCGGCACGCCGGCGATCTGCAGGTGCGCGACGCGCCCGGTCGGCAGGTATTTGCGCAGCTTCATCGCCACATCGCCTTCGACGATCTGGCAGTGGTACAGGTCCATCTGCACCTTCAGGTTCGCCGCACCGATCTCGTCGAGCGTTTCGTGCGCGTCGTCTTGCCGGTTCAGCAGGTAGCCGGGAATGTCGCGCTTGTTGATCGGCTCGATCAGCACGTCGATGCCGGCCGCAGCCGCTTCCCGCGCGGCCCAGGCGAGGTTCTCAAGGTACACCGCACGCAACTCGGCGCGTTCGATGCCAGCTGGCATCAGACCGGCCATCACGTGCAGGCGCGGGCACTTCAGCGCCAGCGCGTAGGGCAGGGCCTGGTCGAGGAAGCCGCGGTGGAATTCGCTCCGCCGCTCTGCCAGGCAGGCGATGCCGCGCTCGCCGGCCGCGAAGTCGCCGGGTGGGGCATTGAACAGCACCTGCGCGAGCCCGTGGTCGGCGAGACGGTTCGCGATCTCGCTGGCCGCATGCGCGTAGGGAAAGAGGAACTCCACCGCGTCGAAGCCGTCATCCGCAGCCGCCTTGAAGCGGTCGAGGAAGGCGTGCTCGGTGTACATCATCGACAGGTTGGCAGCGAATTGAGGCATGGTCACCAGTCTGCGCCGAAGGCGCTTCGAAGCTCGTCGATCTGTGCGTCGGACAACGGTATCGCGCGGCGCTCGCTCAGCAGCCACAGGCGTGCGGTTTCTTCCAGCTCTTCGAGCACGGCGCTCGCCGCAGCGGGCGAATCGTGCCAGACGTTCGGGCCCAGCCGGTCCAGCATCACGGCACGGATCGGCTTGCCGGCATCGCGTGCCGCTTCGATCACTTGCGCCACCCATTCGGCGGCAGCCGGGTCGCCGGGGCGGTGGTACGGGATCAGCGGCACGCGGCCGACCTTCATCACGAAGTAGGGCGTGATCGGCGGCAGGATGCAGGCTTCGTTCCACACGCCGGTGAGCGTGAGCGCCACCAGGTGGGTGCTGTGACTGTGGATCACGCTGTGAGCCAGCGGCTCGGCGGCATAGATGGCCCGGTGCAGTGCGAGCGTCTTGCTGGCGCGCTGGCCGTCGAGCTGCATGCCGGTGGCGTCGGTGTAGGCGAGCTGATCGGGTTGCAGCAGACCGAGGCAGGCATCGGTCGGGGTGATCAGAAAACCTGCGCCCTCGGGCAGGCGAACGCTGATGTTGCCGGCCGTGGCGTGCACGTGGCCGCGCTCGAACAGCGAGCGGCCGACGCGGCAGATCTCGTTGCGTTGGCTTTCAAACTTGCTCATTGCTGAGCGCTCATCTGCAGCGCCTCGTCGAAGAAATCCGGCCCGCCGAAGTTGCCCGACTTCAGTGCGAGGTGCAGCGGTGAACCGGAGGGCCGGCCTTCGGCCTGGGTCCAGGGTACGCCCGGGCAGATGGCAGGGCCGATGCGCAGCCGGGTCACGCCGAGCACCTGCACGACCGCGCCGGAGGTCTCGCCGCCCGCCACCACGAGCCGCCGCACACCGTGCTCGACGAGGCCGCCCGCGATGCTGGCGAGGCAGCGTTCGACCAGTGCGCCGGCCTGCATGGCGCCGAGTTCGGTCTGCACGGCTTTCAGCTCCTCGGCCGCCGAGGTGGCGTAGACCAGCAGCGGCACGCCGGCCCCGTGCGGCTGCGACAGCGATTGCGCCCAGGCCAGCGCCTGCGCCGCCACCGGCTCGCCGCGTGCCAGCGCACGCGGGTCGATCGCGAAGGCCGGGCGGCCGGCCTGTTGCCAGCGCTGCACCTGAGCGTTCGTCGCGAGCGAGCACGAGCCTGCGATCACGGCGGCGCCCCCACCGGCGGGGTCGAGCTCGGCGGCGCGTGCATCGGGCGTCAGCCAACCACGTTGCGCGTAGACCGCCGGCAGGCCCAGCGCCAGGCCGGAGCCGGCGGTCAGCAGGGGCAGGTCGGCGCAGGTGGTGGCGAGGGTGCGCAAGTCGTCGTTGTCGACCGCATCGGCGATGGCGATGCCGATGCCATCGGCGCGCAATGCATCGATGCGCGCCAGCACGGCCGCTTCGCCTCGCGCGACCACGTCAAACCGCAGCAGGCCGACGCGCCGCCGGCTCTGCGCCTGCAGCACGCGCACCAGGTTGGCGTTCGTCATCGGCGTCAGCGGGTGGTGGCGCATGCCCGAGTCGGACAGCAGTTCATCGGCGACGAACAGGTGGCCACGGAAGACCGTGCGGCCGTTCTCGGGGAAGGCCGGGCAGGCGACCGTGAAATCAGCGCCCAGTGCCTCCATCAACGCCTCGGTGACCGGGCCGATGTTGCCGGCGGGCGTGGAGTCGAAGGTCGAGCAGTACTTGAAGTAGCACTGGCGCATGCCGGCGGCCTGCAGCCAGCGCAGCGCGGCGAGCGACTCGCGCACCGCGTCGGCGGCCGGCACGGTGCGCGTTTTGAGGGCGATGACGACCGCATCCGCGTCGATTGCCGTACCAGACTCCGGCACGCCGATGACCTGCACCGTGCGCATGCCGGCGCGCACCAGCATGCTGGCGACGTCGGTGGCGCCGGTGAAGTCGTCGGCTATGACGCCCAGCGTCATTCGTCTGCCCTCGCCCAGCGTCATTCGTCGTTCCTCGCCCAGCGTCATTCGTCGTTCCTCGCCCAGGATCACGGCGCCCCCGCCGGCTTCGGCAACTCGAGGCCGGCCAGCTCGGCGTAGAACTTGATGACGGCCGAGTCGTCTTCCGCGCCGTGGCCGGCCGCTGCGGTCGCGAGGTAGAGCTGGTGCGCGGCCGACGCGAGCGGCAAGGGGAACGACAGCTTGCGCGCAGCGTCGAGCACGATGCCAAGATCCTTGATGAAGATGCTCACCGCCGACAGCGGCGTGTAGTCGCCGGCCAGGATGTGCGGCACGCGGTTCTGGAACATCCAGCTCATGCCGGCCGAATTGCAGATCACCTCATACAGCGCGTGCGGGTCGGCACCGGCGCGCATGCCCAGCGCCATGCCTTCGCAGGCGGCGGCGATGTGCACGCCGGCCATGTGCTGGTTCACCATCTTGACGGTCGAGCCGATGCCGGGCTTGTCGCCGAGGCGGTAGACCTTGCCGGCGATGGCATCGAGCAGCGCGCCGGCTGCGGCAAAGGCTTCGGGTGCGCCCGAAGCCATCACCGTCATCTGCCCGGCGGCCGCCTTCATGGCGCCGCCAGAAACCGGCGCGTCGATCAGCCACAGGTCGCGCGCGGCGAGCCGCTCCTGCCACAGCGGTGGCAGCGTCGGGTCGACGGTGGCCGAGGTGATCACGACCGAACCGGGCCGCATCGATTCCAGCAGGCCACCAGCCCCGAACAGCACCGCCTCGGTCTGCGCCGCGTTGACAACCAGCACGACGACCGCGTCGCATTGCGCGCCCAGCGCGGCCAGCGACTCTGCGGCGGCGCCGCCCTCGGCGATGAAGCGTTCACGCGCCTGCAGGTGGGTGTCGAGCCCGACCGTGGTCACGCCCCGGCGCAGCGCGGTGACGGCCGCGCCGAAACCCATCGAGCCCAGGCCGATCACGCCCAGCACCCGGCCTGCCTGGCCGGCAGCCGCTGCGTTGTTCGATGGATTCACCGGGTTCTCCGTGGGGTGGGTATCGACTTGGATGCGGACGGGGGTGAGGCAGCCGCCTTGCGGTGCAGCAGCGGGATCACCCCGCCTTCGACCAGCCGCTGTTCGCCGAGCGTCATGTGCTCGCGCGCCGTTCGGCGTGCGGCGGCGGGGTCACGCGCGGCGATGGCGTCGAAGATGGCGCGGTGTTCGCCGCGAACGGCTTCCATGAAGTCGAGACGCCGGGCTTCGTTGCCGCGGGTGATGCGCATGCTTTCACGCAGGTACTGCTCCAGAAAGCCGAGCAGCAGCCGGAACTGGGGGTTGCCGGTGGCCTCGCCGATCACGCGGTGAAAGGCCAGGTCTTCGAGCACGCCGTCATGGCCCGCTGCGGCGGCCGCGTCGATGGCCTTCAGGCTGCGGCGCATCTCGGCCAATTGGGCGCGCGTGGCACGTTCGGCGGCGAGGGCGGCGATCTCGCCCTCGAGCGCACGCCGCACCTCGACCACATGAACGACGGCCTGCACCGAACCGAGTACGGCCGGGTCGAACGCCAGCGGCTGGTGCGTGGGCCGGGGCGCCACGTACACGCCCGAACCCTGGCGCGAGAGCACCAGCTGGCGCGACCTGAGTTGGTGCACGGCCTCGCGCACGACGGTGCGTGACACGCCGTGCGAGAACGCAAGTTGCTGTTCAGTGGGCAGGCGGTCACCGGGTTGCAGGCCGCCCGATTCGATCAACTCGCCGAGCAGCGCGGCGAGCTGGTCGGACAGGCGCGCGCTGACCAGCCGTGTGGGCCCGGCCGGCGTGGCCGAGCGGGGTTCGGCTTGGAGCACGGTGGACGAATGTAGCATGGTGATCGGGTCATCATACAAATTATTTCGAGCCCCAGGCTACCGGTTTGCCCTGATGGCGCCGAAGCGCAGCAGTGCCGATACTTTTGCCGCGACGTGAACCATGCCCTTGGGCCAGGCCGCGACACATGACCCGTTCGGGCAGCCCGCTGCCCGCGACCTTCAGGAATGCGAGCAGCATGGCCAGCGTCACGATCCAGGCAGTCAAGAAGAACTTCGGCGAAGTTCCCATCCTCCACGGTGTCGACATCGACATCGCCGATGGTTCGTTCACCGTGCTGGTCGGCCCGTCAGGCTGCGGCAAGAGCACGCTGCTGCGCATGATCGCCGGGCTGGAAGACATCTCCAGCGGTGAGCTGCAGATCGGCGGCCAACTGATGAACCACACGCCGCCCGCCCGCCGCGGCGTGGCCATGGTGTTCCAGAGTTATGCGCTGTTC
>CANJKD010000105.1 GCA_947474415.1 Burkholderiales bacterium
CCACAAATCCCTCAAGAATCGCCTCTACCAATAACGCTTCTCAAGGGATTCGGTGGACGTGAAATGAGCATAAAACCTAGGTTTTATGCGGGCTGCAGCCGTATTGCAGGGCCGACTACGCAGCGACCAGTAGGTCGTCTCGCGCACGGTCCAGACCATGCCCATGCCACCCGGCATGCGCAGCAGGCGTGCGCTGCGCTGCGCACCGCGATCGGTCGGACCAAACACCAAGGCGGGGTCGGTCCAGAGGTTGCTGTCACCCACCCGATTCACCACGCGAAGGTTGCTGTTGTTGCTGTTGACCCGGCTGGTGGAGAGGAAAGCACACCACACCGTTCCAAGATCATCGATCGCGAGGGTCGGGTTCTGCCCCCACCATTGCGTGGAAGTGAAAGCGGTCTCGGAGCCAAGCACCGACCAGGCTCGCGCGACGCTGTCGTAGCCGAGCCGCGAAAACATAACGTTGCCGTCGAGCGTGCCATAGGCAAGGGACAGGCTGTTGCCCACCAACTGGCCGTCACCCGTCGATTTGTCACCGGTGTTGCCGAAGGCCTGCGCGAAGCTCCAGGTCTGGCCCCCGTCGTAGCTGCTGTACAGCGTCAGCCCTGGCACTGGCGCCAGGCCGCCGCGATTGAGCAACAAGTGAAAACCGCCATCGCTTGTCTGCCACAAATGCTGCTGCTGGCGATACGAAATGATGCGTTCGTTGTCACCGCTCAGGTTGGACTCGACCGCACGCACGGAGGCGGCCTGCACGGCGACGGGTAGCGCTACAAGCGTAGCCGCCATCAGCAACGGAGCCATTGCCACTTGCGAAACGTGTTGCAAGGTTTCCTGCGATCGAACATTCCTGGCACGCGTGCGGAACGTCCGGGCGGCCACTGAGGACGCACCCCGCTGCGGCGCCATTCGGGCGAGACGGCTACCGAAGAAGTGAAGTGTCTTCGCGAGCAAAGCTGCCTCCATTTCAATGATTGATCACCGTCCAGCCGGGCGACAGGTGCCGCGCAAATGCATCGGCAACCCCACACCGAACCGACCCCGAAAGTCTTGAATCGACAGACTTGTCGCCAAATGCAGGCGGTGTCCGGGCCATTGCGAGT
The DNA here is from genome assembly GCA_947474415.1 of Burkholderiales bacterium. Lineage (GTDB taxonomy): Bacteria > Pseudomonadota > Gammaproteobacteria > Burkholderiales > Burkholderiaceae_C > LMDS01. The sequence goes on from CANJKD010000105.1 coordinate 1,104, forward strand.
GGCTGCGAAGTCGCTCTCGACTTGGCATTGGACTTGCATCCGCCGATCAGCCGAAAACCTCGCCCTTCCGGGGAGGCCCAACCCTGCCGCAGAACCCACGCTTCGCTGCCATGCACCCAAACCGGAAAGAGTTCACGATCTGCCCCGAGGATGCCATACCAAACGCAATTTGCGCCCCGGACAATCCGGCAAAACCCCGCGAATGAGGGGGCCGGCGATGCCAGGTTAGGGGGTGTTGGCCGGGCCGTAGATGGTACCGTCATGGCCAAAATTGGAGCATTCGGGTAGCCCCGTGCAAGTTAAACAACGATGAGCGGCTCTTGCAGTCGCCAGAGAGTTGCCGGAGGGGGCGCAAGCAGCAGTTTGGGTGCTGGCTGGGGTGGCCGCGAGGCGATGCTGAACCCGACCAGGCGCTCATCGAGACCCTTCGCCACCGTTGCGGCGATCTGCTCGAACTTTGTCCTGTCCAAGAGCGCACCGACCAACCGAGGTAATCGCCGATGAGGCACTTTCAGAAGTTGATTTTCACGCCCGTCGGCGACGACCGCATCTCCCTTGCCGTGGCAGGTTGCCGAGCGGGCGAAACAGGCGTATTGAACTTTGAACTGGGCGGCGCGGCGACGGAATGGGGCGCAGCGCTCGAGCGACTGGCCGCCGCTTGCGATGGGGGATTCGGTATCAAGCTGCCATCGATCGGAAGTGCTGATGCCGGCCTTCTGATCGAATTCGCGGGCCGCGGGCTGCGCTGGCTGATCATTGACGCCGAAGCCGTCACGGCATCCGGCGCCTCGGTTCAAAAGGTGCGCGACGCCGGTGTTTCGGTGATGGCCGAAGTGCTCACGCCGGTTTGGCCCGTCCGCTCGCTCGATGGCGAGATCGACGCGTTGCTGCTGAAAGGCAACGAGTCTGGCGGTTTCGTGGGTGAAGACGCCAGCTTCATCCTGCTGCAAAAGTGGCTCGGTCGAACCAGGCTGCCCATCCTCCTCCGCGGCGGCATGACCCCTCAGGTGGCTGCGGCTTGCCATGCCGTGGGTGTCGCGGGCGGCGTGTTCGATTCGCAGTTGTTGCTGCTCGACGAGGCACACCTGTCGGCCGCAGCGCAGGGGCTGCTGACGAGTTTGTCCGGCAACGAAACCGTGGCCGTTGGCGACGGCGAATGTGGCGAATACTTTCGCGTCCTCAACCGCCCCGGGCACGCGGTCGCCAAGGCCTTCATCGGCGAATGCGACGGCACCAGATTTCCGGCGCAGCGGGAATGGGTGGCGGGAAAGGCCAACTGGCTCGACCCCAAAAACGGCCTGCTACCGATCGGCCATGATGTGTGCTTTGCTGCGGCATGGCGCAAGAAATATCGTCACTTGGCGGCGCTGTGCGCCGCCGTAGACACTGCGGTTGACAGCAGCCTGAAGATCGCCGCGCAGGCCCCACCGCTGGTGGCCGATTCACCGCTGGCACAGGCGCTCGGCGTACGCTTCCCGATCATCCAGGGGCCGATGACCCGCGTCTCCGATGTGGCCGATTTTGCAGACGCAGTGGCCTCTGGCGGCGCGCTGCCGATGGTGGCCTTCGCCCTGCTCAAGGGCGCCGCGCTCGACACCCTGCTCGCGAAGACAACCCAACTCCTGGGGTCGCGCGCCTGGGGCGTCGGCCTGCTCGGCTTTGCGCCTCAGGCCTTGCTGGACGAACAGCTCGCCACCGCCACCAAATACAAACCCAATTTCGCCATCATTGCTGGCGGCCGGCCCGACCAGGCAGTGAAACTCGAAGGTTCTGGCGTACCCGCCTTCCTTCATGTGCCTTCGGCCAACCTGATCCCTCTGTTCCTTCAGGAAGGCGCGCGCCGATTCATCTTCGAGGGCCGTGAATGCGGCGGCCACGTGGGGCCGCTGTCGAGCTTCGTGCTCTGGTCCGCCATGGTGGACCGGCTGCTTGAGGAGTTGGACACGCGCAAGGTGCCAGCCGAAGAACTGCAACTGCTGTTTGCCGGCGGCATCCACGACGCGGTTTCTTCCGCCATGGTGCAGGTTCTGGTGGCGCCGCTGACGGTGCGCGGTGTGAAGGTCGGCATCCTGATGGGGAGCGCCTATCTGTTCACCCAGGAAATCGTCGACAGCGGTGCCATCGTGGCGCGCTTCCAGCAGGAAGTGATCGCGTGCGACCGAACCGTCAATCTCGAATCCGGCCCTGGGCATGCCAGCCGCTGTGCCTACACGCCCTTCGCGCAGGAATTCTTCCGCAAGCGCGTTGAGTTGCGGGACGCCAAGGTGCCTGGCGACGAAGGCCGGCGCGTGCTCGACGACATGATCATGGGCCGCCTGCGCATCGCCTCGAAGGGCAGCACACGCGTCGGCGAGAACGGGGCGTTGCAGTCGCTCGACGAAGCACGCCAGCACCTCGAAGGCATGTACATGCTCGGCCAGGTGGCAACCTTACGCGACACCGTGACCAGCATCGAGCGCCTGCACCACGAGGTCAGTGCTGACGCAGCCGCGCTGCTGGCCGCGCGCCTTGCCGAGAGACAGGCCGAGCCCCCACCGGTGGTGGATGCAGGCCCGGTCGATATCGCCATCGTGGGGCTGGCCAGCGTGCTGCCGAAGTCGAACACGACGGCCGAGTACTGGGAGAACATTCTCGGCAAGGTGGACGGTATCACCGAGATCCCGTCGCACCGCTGGGACTGGCGCCTCTACTTCGACGCCGACCGCAACGCCCGAGACAAGATCTACTCCAAGTGGGGCGGCTTCCTCGACGACATGGCGTTCGACCCGATGCGCTACGGCATGCCGCCGAAGTCGATCGAGGCGGTCGATCCGATGCAGCTGATGGCGCTTGAAGTGGCGCGCCGCACACTGGCCGACGCAGGCTATGACCACAAGCCGTTCGACCGCGAGCGGGCCTCGGTGATCATTGGCGCCAGCGGCGGGACGGGCGACGTCGGCTCGCAATACGGACTGCGTTCCGAACTGCCCCGCTTCCAGGGCGATTTGCCTGCCGCCGTGGCAGACAGGCTGCCTGAATGGACCGAAGACTCGTTCGCCGGCATCCTGCTCAACGTGATCGCCGGGCGCATCGCCAACCGGCTCAATTTCGGTGGCGTCAACTTCACGACCGATGCGGCTTGCGCGTCGTCTCTCGCCGCCATCTACCAGGGGGTGACCGAGCTCATCGCCGGTCGCAGCGACATCGTCATCGCCGGCGGCGTTGACACCGTGCAGGGCCCGTTCGGCTACCTGTGCTTCAGCAAGACGCAAGCGCTGTCGCCGCGCGGGCGCTGCAACACCTTCGACGCGTCGGGCGATGGCATCGTCATCTCCGAAGGCATTGCGATGGTGGCCCTGAAGCGTCTGGCCGATGCCGAGCGTGACGGCGACCGGGTCTACGCAGTCATCAAGGGCGTTGGCGGCAGCAGTGACGGCAATGCCAAGGGCATGACGGCACCGCTTCCTGCCGGCCAGTTGCGCGCCATGCGCCGGGCCTATGCCATGGCGGGCTTCGGCCCCTCGACGGTAGGCCTGTTCGAGGCCCACGGCACCGGCACGGTGGCGGGCGATACCGCCGAGCTCGAAAGCACGACACGCCTGATTCGCGAAGAAGGCGGCGCGCGCCACAGCGCGGTGGTCGGCTCGGTCAAGACCATGATTGGCCACACCAAGGCCACGGCCGGCGTCGCCGGCTTGATCAAAGCGGTGCTGGCCCTGCACCACCGGGTGCTTCCGCCCCACCTGGGGGTGAAGAACCCGAACAAGATCCTGCGCCAGGAAGGGGCGCCACTGCACGTTGTCGATGAAGCCACGCCCTGGCTGTCATCCGATGTGCCGCGCCGCGCTGCGGCCAGCGCCTTCGGGTTCGGCGGCACCAACTTCCACATCGTGCTCGAAGAGTACGCACGCGAATACCGGCCCTGGATGCACACCGCCGCGAGCCGCACCTGGCCTGCCGAGTTGCTGCTCTGGAGCGCGGCCGATCGCGATTCGATCATCGCCCGGCTGACGACAATGCAAGGCGAACTCGCTGCCGTGCCTGCGGTTGCCTTGCGCGACCTGTCGGCCAGCCTGGCGGCACAATGGCGGCCCGGCATCGAGCGGCTCGCGATGGTGGCGCGCAGCGCCGACGACCTGAACACCAAGCTGGTTCAGAGCCTGGCATTCCTGCGTGGCGAATCGAAGATGTTGCCGCCCGGTGTGCACCACCGCAGCGGCGCCCCGATCGGCGGCAAGATCGCCGTGCTGTTTCCCGGTCAGGGTTCGCAATACACCGGCATGGTGCGCGAGGTCGCAGTGCACTTCCCGGCAGTAGCCGAGACCTTGTCCGAAGCCGACGTCTTGCTGAAGCCGGCGTTCGACGCGCGCTTCGGTGCCACGCTCGGCCAGTTCATCTTTCCGCGTGGCGCCTACGACGACGAAGAGAAGACGGCCGCTCGCCTCGCGCTCACCGCCACTGACGTAGCGCAGCCCGCCTTGGGCGCGGTCGAGGTCGGCCTGTATCGGCTGATGCGCTCGCTCGGGCTGCAGCCCGACATGCTGGCCGGCCACAGCTATGGCGAGTTCGTGGCCCAGCACGCCGCCGGTGCGATCGACTTCGAGGCGCTGATGACGCTGTCGGCCGCGCGTGGCCGCTTCATCGTCGACGCGGCTCGTGCTGATGGCGCCGAACTCGGCACCATGGCCGCAGTGCCGGCATCGCGCAAGGATGTCGAAGAAGCCATCGCCGACATCGACGGCGTGATCATCGCCAACCACAACGCGCCGTTGCAAAGCATCATTTCCGGCCCGCGTGCGGCCGTGCAGGCGGCGTTGGCCAAGCTGGCCGCCTCCGGCATCGAGGCCCAGGAGATCCCGGTTGCTGCGGCCTTTCACTCGAGCCTGGTCAAGCCCGCCCAGCACGCGCTTTCCGAGCTGATCGATGCCACGCCGTGGCACGACATGATGCTGCCCGTTTATGCGAACAGCACCGCCCGCCCGCACCCGGCCGACGTCTCGCGCAGCAAGCAACTGATGGCCGATCACCTCGTTCAGCCGGTCGAGTTCGTGGCCGAGATCGAAGCCATGTACCGCGATGGCGCCCGCGTGTTCCTCGAAGTCGGCCCGAAGGCGGTACTGGCGCGGTTGGTGCCCAAGATTCTCGGCGGCCAACCCCATGTGGCTGTCGCGCTGGATGACGGCAGCGGCCTGCCGGGGCTGTTGGCGGGCATCGGCCAATTGCTGGTGGCCGGCGTTGCGCTTGACCTTGCACCGCTGTTCGATGGCCGCGACTGCCGGGTCGGTGACCCGGCCCGGCTGGCCACGCTGGACTGCACCGAGCCCGTGCCGAAGACCACCTGGATGCTCAACGGCAGCCGCGCCCGCCGGCTGGCCGATCCGGTGCAGCAGATCGGTATCACGCTGGAAGAGGTTCAGCGACTCGCTGCTTCAATGGCGCCCTCTGCACCCGCAGCCGCCATGCCGGCTGCCGCGGTCGCACAGACCGCACCAGCGGCACCAGCGGCACCAGCGGCGATGGCCGCTGCCGCGTCGCGCACTGCACCACCACCGCCACTTTCACCCCTATTTTCGAGGAAGGACAGACCCATGGATGAGCGACGACCCTTACCCGCCACGGCAGACGCTGCCGTGATGGCCGATTACTTCGACACCATGCGCCAGTTCCTGGAAACGCAGGAGCGGGTGATGTCGGCGTTCATGGGCCAGCAAGCCGCAAGCCCTGCCCGGCCCGCCATGCTTCGGCAGCGCATGACACCTCTGACGCTGCCCCGTGCAGCCGACGTGATCATGCCCGCAGCCATCGCGCCTGCGCAGGTAGCTGCAGCACCCATGCCCGCTGCGGCAGTGGTCGCGGCTCCGGCTGCACCTGCCGTGCCCGTGGCGGTGGCGGTGGCTTCTGCGCCGGTCGTTAGGGCCGTGCCTGCTCCGGCTGCTGCCAAGCCGTCTGCGGCTGGCGCTGCGATCACGCGTGAACAGATGATCGACATGCTGCTCGTGATCGTCGAAGACAAGACCGGTTACCCCAAGGACATGGTCGGCCTCGACCAGAACCTGGAATCCGATCTGGGCATCGACTCGATCAAGCGCATCGAGGTCGTTGGCGCAATGCTGCAGGCGCTGCCTGAACCGTACCGGGTGGCGCTCACCGAGAGCCGAAGCAAGCTCAACACACAAGCCACGCTGAGTGGCATGCTGGAACTGCTGACGCAAGCCCAAGTCGGGGGCGCTGTTACCGTCCCTTTTGAACTTGCCGAGGCGGGAACAGCGGCTGCTCCCAGCAGTCACCCGTCTCGGCATCTGATCCAGGCCGTGCCCCAAGCGCTCGACGGCGGCATGGCG
>CANJKD010000106.1 GCA_947474415.1 Burkholderiales bacterium
ACCCATCGCGTGCTCGTCTGAGCCAGCCGCTCAGGCCGGCTCGACAACCAGCGGCAACTACAAAAACGTAGTGCCATACGCGCGGAAATGTCGCTCTAAGTCGTTGATTCCATTGAAGGTGACGGGGCCAAATGACAAACTCGGGCTAGCATGCCGCCATCGGGCCCGCGCCCCTTCTCGGCCGGGCCTCACCACCCATGCCGACCGCACGAAAGAATGTTGCCGCCCTGCCGCCCGCGAGCGACCCCTACGGCGTGCTGCCCGAGGCCTTGCGCCAGCTCGCGGTGCGGGGCGACCTGCGGCGCTACCGAAAGGGCGTGACGCTGATCCATGAAGGCGAGCAAGGTGATGTCCTGTACGTCCTGCTGGCCGGCCGCGTGCGCGTGTTCGGCAGTGGCGACAACGGCCGCGAAATCACCTACGGCACCTACGGCGCGGGCGAATACCTGGGCGAAATCAGCCTCGACGGCGGCCCGCGCTCGGCCAGCGTGACAACGCTGGAGCAAACCGACTGCGCACTGGTGACCCGGCAGACCCTGCTGCTGCACATCGCCGAGCACCCCGAGTTCGCCTTCGACCTGCTGGCCAAGGTGATCCGCCGCGTACGTGCCGCCACCCTGAGCGCCAAGCAGTTGGCGCTCAACGATGTGTACGGGCGGCTGGTGCTGCTGCTCAATTCATTGGCGATGCCCCCGGTGGGCGGCATCCGGTTGATCGCCGAGCGCCTCACGCACCAGGAAGTGGCGAACCGGCTCGGGTGCTCGCGGGAGATGGTGAGCCGGTTGATGAAGGACCTGGAGGGGGGCGCCTATGTTCGTCCCCAAGACGGCGGCCTGCTGCTCTTGCAACGCCTTCCCGTCAGGTGGTAGCCGCAGCGTCGGGCGCATGAGGCGATCAGCGGGCCGTTGTCTGCGCAGGTCCGGAAACCTCAAGCGGCGGCGCAGAAAACGCTCTGGTCGGCAGCAGCGCAGCGGCGATTTGTCTCAGAATGCCTGCCATTCGTCGGCAGCGGGTCGACCAAGGCGAACCGGTCAGCCTCACCACAGCCAGCAGCCCCTGACGACACGAACGCGTCAAGGGGCCGCGGCGTCGAACCCGATGACATCGGCCAACGCCGATATTTGACCGTGTTGTTCGCGGACCTGACAGACTCGACGCGCCTCGGCGACGTGATGGAGGCCGAACGCTACGCGGCCCGCTGCCAGAGCACCCGCAAATACGATTCCCAGCCGACGTCGAAGGTCACCGACAGCAGCACCGGGTCCGGTTCGACCAGGGCCACGCGCACCGACTGGATCTTCCCCACGCGCTCGACACCATCGGAAAACGCGCGCAGCAACGAATACTCGTGCGCCGAACTTCGGCCGTTGTTCAAGGTCTTCGTTTTGACGACCAGGTCTTTGCGCATCCTGCCTCTGCCATTTCACGGGCATTCATGGTCGCGGCTTTTGCAAGCGGTTTCAGCCGCGTTCCGGTGGAGTCGACGCGACAGGCTCGCGGGCCGCTGGCCGGGAAGCAGGGCGTTCGCCGACTACCGGGGCACGCTGCGTGGCGGCTCGGCTGGCGGGTTCGCCTGCGCGCGAGGCGGCTCGAACCGCTGCGCCGGCCTCGCCGCCCGCGCATAGAGCGGCGCGACCTTCGGCAGGTTGACCTCGATGTCATGGATGCGCGTCGGGCCCGACGGGTGTGTGCTCAGCCACTGCGCCGGTGCCGCCTTGTTCGCGGCAGCCATCTTCTGCCAGAGCGTGACGCCGGCACGCGGGTCATAGCCGGCGCGGGCGGCGAGCTCCAGCCCGACCAGGTCGGCCTCGGACTCGTCTTCACGGCCGAACTTGAGCGTCAGCAGCTGGCCGCCCATGTCGGCGAGGTAGCGCCCGCCGTTGCCCAGGCCGAGCAGGGCCGAGCCGATCTCGATCGCACCACGCGTGACCATGGTCTTGCCCATGCGTTCGCGGGCGTGTTCGCGCAGCGCATGGGTCATCTCGTGGCCCATCACCATCGCCACTTCGTCGTCGCTGAGCTTCAACTGGTCGAGGATGCCGTAGAAGAACGCGATCTTGCCGCCCGGCAGGCAGAACGCGTTGATCTGCTTGCCGCCGATCAGATTCACTTCCCAGCGCCACTGGCGCGCGCGGTCGTTCCACTCGAAGGTGTAGGGGATGAGGCGCTGCGCGATGGCGCGCAGCCGCACCACCTGCGGGTGGCCATCGGGCGCCAGCGCGTTTTGCTGCGCCGCCTTCTGACGCATCTGCGCGTACTGCTGCACGCCGGCCTGCTCGATCTGCTCGGCCGAGACGAACTGCGCCAGGCTCGACTTCGGGCCGACTTCGACGCCTTCGCGGGCCCAGGCAGGCAGCGCCAGCACGCTGCCTGCGGCGAGCATCCCGCCGGTGAAGAGCCGGCGCCCGTGCACCGCGCAGGCGCAGCCCTGCGCATGCAGGGTGGCGGCGGCCAAGGTCGGGAGCGGGGGCGGGCGCGGGCGCGGAGTCGAGCAAAGCGGAGTTGAGTTTTTCATGAGGATCAAGACTCGGGAATCGGGCCGGGGTTCCAGACGGTGCTGACGGCGTGCGCGTGCAAGCCGTCAGTCATCCACCACCGGCGCGGTCGGGTCGTATTCGAGCGCCCGCACCGGCCCGCGCATGAACCACAGCATCACAAGCGCTGGCCAGGCGGCGAGCGTGGAGACGATGAAGAACGCTGGCCAGCCGATCGATTCGGCCAGCACCCCGGCGAGCGGCCCGACCCAGACCCGGCCGACCGACGCGAACGCGCTCAGCAGCGCGAACTGGGTGGCCGTGAAACGCTGGTTGCACAGGCTCATCAGGAAGGCCACAAACGCCGCCGTGCCCATGCCGCTGGCCAGGTTCTCGCAGGCGATCACGAGCAGCAGGCCGCCGTCGACCGGGGTGGCGTGAATCAGCTTCACGAAGCCCCAGTCGAAGGCTGGAATCGTGAGGCCAGGCAGCACCCCGCGGCCGTTCACGGCGAGCCACCAGAAGCCGAGGTTGCTGGCCATCTGCAGCACGCCGAAGATCATCAGCGCGCGCCACAGCCCGAGCCGCAGCATCAGTGCGCCACCGAGCAGCGCGCCGCCAATCGTCAGCCACAGCCCGATCACCTTGTTGACCACGCCGACCTCGGCGCTGCTGTAGGCCATGGCCTGCAGCAGGAAGGGCGTCATCAGCGAACCGGCGAACACATCGCCCAGCTTGTAGAGCACGATGAAGGCGAGGAAGGCGGCCGCGCCGGTTTGCGAGAAGTAGCTGCGCAGGCCGCCGAGCAGGGTTTCGAAGCGCGCCGCGCGCGCCGCCCAGGCGCCCAGCGGCAGCGTGAAGGCGATGCCCAGCACCAGCGCCATCAGGTCGGTCCACTTCCCTTGCAGCGGCAATGCCATGGTGCTGCCGGCGAACAGCGGCGCCATCAGCACACGGGCGATCGGCGGGCCGAGCCGCTCGCTGACGACCACGCCCAGCGCCACCGCCGCGAGCACGGCCAGGAAGCCGAGCACATCGCGCCGCGCCACGCTGCCCGGCACGGCCGCGTGTTGCAGGCGCGGCAACGCGAACGCCGACAACACCGCCGCCACCACCATCACGCCCGCCATGAAGTGGTAGACGGCGGGCCAGGTCCAGCCACCGCCCTGGGTCGGATCGACCCAGATCAGCGCGATGCCGCCCGACAGGATCATCGCCAGGCGGTAGCCCAGCACGCCCATCGACGCGCCGAGGCCGCGCTCGCTGGCGGCCAGGAGGTCTGTTCTGTAGGCGTCGATCACCACGTCCTGCGAGGCCGACAGGAAGGCGACCAGCACCGCCACCAGCGCGAAGTTGCGCGTCGCGCAGGTGGGCGAAGTGGCGGCCATCCAGACCAGCGCAGCGGCGAGCGCGAGTTGCGTCAGCACCAGCCAGCCGCGCCGCCGGCCGAGGCCGGGCAGTTCGAAGCGGTCCATCAGCGGCGCCCACAGGAACTTGAAGGTGTAGGGCAGGCCGACCAGGCTCAGGAAGCCGATCGTCGCCACATCGACGCCTTCGACGCTGAGCCAGGCCTGCATCGCCTGGCCGGTCAGGGCCAGCGGCAGGCCCGAGGCGAAGCCCAGCACCATCACGACCGCAAATCGATGCAGGGCCTGCGCGCTGAGAGGGCGGTTCGAGGCGGCGCGGCCGGCCGGTGGGGTCATGGCCGCATTCTAGGGAGCAGGCTGCAGGCGCTCCCCGGGGCGGGCACGATCAGGGCGGGCCGCCTGGGCTCTGCTTGAAGATCGCCTCGGCCAGCGCGAGCAGGCGCTCGCGCGGCAGCTCGCCGACCAGCGCGTAGCCGCACGGCTCGCCCTCGGCGCTGCGCCCTTCGACCCAGTAGAACAGCCCCAGCGCGCCCTGTTGCTCATAGCGGAACGCAGCCGGCGTGGCGCTGTCAGGCTTGCGCAGGTACACCGTCACGCGGACCGGCTTGGCATCGGGTGCCGCGCCTGCGGGCTGAAGTGCCTGGTACATCAGCTGCGCGCTGGGCCCAACGGCGTCGGGCAATAACCGGCCGCCGACGAGTTCAAAACCCTGGGCACGCAGGTCGAACAGCTTCACCGGCACATTGAGCCGCTTTGTGAGCCAGCGGCTCAGGTGCTCTTCCTGGGCCTTCACCTCGACCGCGTGGCGCAGCTCGGGCACATACACCGCATGGGCCACTGCCGCACGGTGCACCCAGGCGGGTTCACCGGCACGGGCGGTCAGGTCAGCGCCCTGCGGTTGCAGCCGCCACATCAGCCCGGCGCCGGCCGCGCCGCCGAGCACGAACACGGCGAATCCCGCCGCCCAGCGGCCCCAGCCGCCAGCGGGAGCAGCGAGCGTGAGCGGCGACTTGCGCCAGACCACCTGCGCCAGCGCCTGTGGCACCGGTTCGCCGAGCAAGGCATCGAAGCGGACGCGCAGCGCGTCGCGGTCAGCCGCCCAGAGCCGCACGCGCGCCGCGTCGTCAGGGTTCGCGTGCAGCCAGGCCTCGACCTCGGCGCGCCGTTCGGGCAGCAGTTCGCCGTCGAGCCAGGCGTGCAGCAGGGTGTCGTCAGGGGCGGAGCTCATCGCTTTCGTCAAGGCAAGGTGTCGGGAATCAAGCGTCAGGCGTCAGACCACGCGGCGCAGCGTGTGCGCAGCGTGCACCGGAACGGCCGCGCCACCGTCGAGCAAGGCCCGCAGCGCGACCCGCCCGCGCGAGATGCGCGACATCACGGTGCCGATCGGGATGCGCAGCACATCGGCCACTTCGGCATAGGTAAATTGCTCGAGCGCCACCAGAAGCAGCGGCTCGCGCTGTTCGAGCGGCAACTGGTTCAGCGCGGCCACCAGGTCGATGCGCAGGTCGACATCGGCACCGCCCGCATCGGCCACGTCATGCAGCGCATCGGGCTGCGACTCGTGCGGCGTGACGAGGTTGAAGCGGGCGTTGCGGCGGCGGTCATCCATGAAGGCGTTGTGGGCGATGCTGATCGTCCACACCAGAATATCTCGGCGCTGATCGAACTGGTGCCAGTGCGACAACGCGCGTTCGAGGGCGGTCTGTACCAGGTCGTCGGCCGTGCTGGCGTCGAACACCAGTGAGCGCGCGTAGCGTCGCAGGCGCGGAATGGCGCCCAGCAGTTGCTGACGGAAGGCAGTGGGTGCGTCCACGGGAGGTCTACGCTTGGCGACGGCGCATTATTCCCGGCGCTGCAGGGCCACCTCGACGGGCGCCGCCAGTGCAGACCTCGATCCGGGACACTGTGGCAATGACGCCCGCGAAACGCGCTCTTCCGCGCGGCACTCGGCATGCACTGGCCGAGCACTTTGCGAGCAAGTCGGTCGACCGCTTTGCCGACCTGGCGTTCAGCGCCGGTGCGGGTGGCCCAGCCGCTGATCTTCCACGGCGTGCGCTACTTCACCGAATGGCCGCTTTGAATGGTGCCCTGCGGGGACGTCGCCCGGCTTGGGGCGGCCCGGCGCTCGGGTCGGCACGCCGACCGGCGAACGCCACGAACCAGGCCACGCACGCTGCATTCGCCATCGCGTCGAGCTTGAAGACCTGCTCGGCCGGTGCGCCCATCAACAGCTTCTTCAGCGGCAATTCCATCTTCTTGCCCGACAACGTTCGCGGCACAGCGTCGACCTGGAAGATCTGGTTCGGCACATGGCGCGCAGACAGCGCCGCCTTGATGCCGTCCTTCATCTTCCGGGTCATCGTGGCGTCGAGTTCCAGGCCGTCTCGCAGCACCACGAACAGCGGCATGTAGCTTTCGCGGCCGAGGTATTCCAGATCGACGACGATGCTGTCAAGCACCTCGGGCAACGCCTCGACCGCCCGGTACAGCTCGGCCGTGCCCATGCGGATGCCGTGGCGGTTGATGGTGGCGTCGGACCGGCCATAGATGATCGCGCCGCCGCGTGGCGTGATGCGGATCCAGTCGCCGTGGCGCCAGACGCCGGGGTACATGTCGAAGTAGCTTTCGCGGTAGCGCCGCCCGATGCCGGGCCGCCCCGAGTCGGGCGAGCGCCCCGAGGGCCCGGAAGGGTCCCCGGCGTGGCCCTCTGCGCCGGCGGCCTCGGCGCACCAGGGGCCGGTTTCGTCCTGATCGCCCCAGAAGTACAAGGGCATCGACGGCATCGGCTTCACGCAGACGAGTTCGCCGACCTCGTCGACGAGCGCCTTGCCACGGCCATCGGCATCGGGTTCGCTCCAGGCTTCCACGGCCGCGCCGAGGCAGCGGCACTGCATCTCGCCAGACACCACGGGCAAGGTTGGCAGGCCGGCGACGAACGCGCCCGCGAAGTCGGTGCCGCCGGAGATCGGCGTGAGCCAGATGTCGCGGCCATCGACCTTCGGCATCTGCGCGTAAACCCATTCGTAGGCGTCGATCGCGAGCGGCGAGCCTGTCGATCCCACGCTGCGCAGCGACGACAGGTCGGCGACTTTCGCCGGCTCGACGCCCGCCTTCAGGCAGGACGCGAAGAAGGCCGCGCCGGCACCGAAGAAGGTCACACCGGCATCGGCCGCGAAGCGCCACAACACGGTCCAGTCTGGCGCGCGCGGCGTGCCTTGCGGCCCGACGCCGACGCTGCCGGGTAGCCCGCTCGGGTTGCCGTCGAAGATGCAGATCGTCGTGCCGCCGAGCAGCGCGCCGACCTGCGAGTTCCACATGATCCAGCCGGTGGCGCTGTACCAGTGGTAGCGGTCGCCGGTGACCGCGCTCGCGCCGATATCGTTGTGCAGCGCACCGGCCTTCAGCGCCTCGAGCATCACGCCACCGTGGCCATGAACAATGGGCTTGGGCAGGCCGGTCGTGCCGCTCGAATAGACGACCCAGAGCGGGTGGTCGAAGGGCAGCCAGACCGGCGCCAAGTGGGCATCGTCGGCGACCAGCGCGTCGAAGTCGTGC
>CANJKD010000107.1 GCA_947474415.1 Burkholderiales bacterium
CATCCCGCCCGCAGAAGCTGAGGCAAACTACTACAGGCAACTCGCCAGTCAAGCCACCACGGTGGCGGCCTGACTTAAACCAAACAGCCTCCACGAAACCCGGGGCGGTTCAGGAACGAACTCCAGAGCGCGTGATCAGCTACTTTCAAGACCGCCGTGTGCGTTATGCGGCTTGAGACTTCACAGGGCCGGATCAATAAGCAGCCAGGTCCGCTATTCGACCAGCGGCGTCGGCGCGCCACCACCCGGCACGAACCTGTCGGACACGAACCGGGTGTTGCGCGGCAAGGTGACATATGTCTACCAGGCCAGGTACGGCGGCAGCCTGGGTCTGTTCCACCTCAGCGGCACCAGCAACCCAGCCTACGTGACCTATGACCCCGGTGGCGGCACCAGCCCGTCCGGCACCCACCGGATGACGCGGCTCGAAGCGCCGACCGCGTCAGCGGGTCAGCCCGATGGCAACCGCACTGGCAGCCTGAACACCCGGGGCTTCACGCTCGAAGCCTTCTGGACGCCGATTCAATACCTGCGAGTCGGCGCCCAGTTCACTGGCTACAACCGCTTCAACGGTGCTTCGAACAACTACGACGGCTACAGCCGCAACGCGAGCGACAACAATTCGATATTCCTCTACACCTGGCTGGCGTACTGAGAAGGTGCGCCGCACCACTACTGTCCGGTTAAAAGCTGAACAAATTCAACTGGTTAGCGGCGATGGTCATTTCTGGCTCTGCGGCGTCGGCCTGCAAGGCCCATGAAAGCTGGGTTTTCTCGAAGACCGAGACCGACAAGATCTTTAGACACGTGTACAGCGAGGCATCGAGTTGAAGCCCTTTCTTGACGATGGCGATGAGCACGTAGGTGGCCACTGCGCACCACACCTGCGTCTTCACGGCGTTCTCGCTGTTGCCCAGAAATTGCTTGATGCGCAGATGCTGCTTGATCCACTTGAAGAACAGTTCGACCTGCCAGCGGCACTTGTGAAGCGCTGCAATCGTCAATGCCGGCAATGCCGTGTTGTTGGTCAGGAAGATCAGCGTCTTGGCAGTCTCGGGGTCGTTGAAGCGAATGCGCCGCAAATGCTCGGAATACCTCTTGGCCGAGTAGTGGCCATTGAGCATCACCTGCTGGTCGCTGATGACGCCGGTACCGCGATCCGTCGGTGTCGAGTAGACCCGCCGGGCATCCATCGACGACTTCGCCCGAGTCACAAAGACGGCGCCGGCTTGCTGCAGCGCATACAGCCGGGCGAAATCGACATGGCCGCGATCCATCGCGTAGAACGCGCCGGCCTCGAACGTCAGCATGTCCAGCACGCGCACGTCGTGCAGCTTGCCATCGCTGATGTGCATGAAGGCGGGGATGGCACCGCGCAGGTCCAGCAGCGTGTGCAACTTGATGGCGGCATTGGTGGATCGAAACGGCGCCCACTTGAACAGGCTCAGACACAGGTCGATGGTGCTGGAGTCCAGCGCATACACCGTGTTGTCCAAGTCGATGCCAAGCGAATCGCCCGAATAGAGCTTGCGAGCGCGCCGGATCGGCAATGCCGCGAGGTCCGACCAGATCAGCCCATTGCGCGACTCGTTGGCGTCTGCCAGCGTCGAGCGTTTGACCGCCGAACGAAAGCCCATTGCATACAGCTTGGTGGCATTGGCGGACAGGCTGGCCTCGATGTCGCGCAGGCTCTCGCGCCAGGTGAGTTGTGTGAAAGCCTTTGCACGACACTGCTCGGCGCACGACAGCGTGCGCACACCCGAGTTGCCGCCGTGGCGGTGCACGATGCGCGCCAAGCTCGTCCAAGGCACGAACTCCATGACCTGTGCGAACAAGGTCTTGCCGACGTACATGCGGGACCCCCAAGGCTGCTGAGCCGGGGAAAGTACGCGATTCTGGAACAACGAAATTCAAGTCGGCACCAAACGAAATCGGTCTACGACCCCCGCCAATGCTTGATCTCAGGCTCGGCATTCCTCATTTAACCGGGCAGTAGTCGCGCCGCACTGCCAATCACCGGGAGAAGCTGATGAATTCCTCTACCCTCGCCCTTCTGGTGGCCGCCGCCGCGTTTTCGGCCGGCTGCGCAAACCCGGAACGTTCGCGCAACCTCGCGGACCCAAATGTTTCGGCCACCACACTGGCGGAGCAAGTCTGCTCGAATTGCCACGGCGTGACCGGTAGCGCCGTATCGCCCAACTTCCCGAACCTGGCCGGCCAGATCGAGCCCTACTTCGTGGCCCAGCTCAATGGGTTCAAGAGCCACAGCCGGCAAGATCCGGCGGGCTTCGAGTACATGTGGGGCCTGAGCCGCAGCCTGACCGACGACCAGATCAAGGGCTTGGCGACCTACTACGCGGGCCAGTCGCCAGCGCGGCAGGCACTCGAAGGCGACCGCAGCCGGCTCGACGCCGGCAAGTCGATCTTCGAAACAGGCGTGGCCGACAAGGGCGTGCCAGCCTGCGCCGGTTGCCACGGCGACAAGGGCCAGGGCCAAGCCAACTTCCCCCGCATCGCAGGCCAGCACGCCGACTACCTCGTCAAGCAGTTGACGGTGTTCCAGCGCACCGGCGACCGGCCCGAAGGCGGCATCATGAAGACCGTTGCCCACGAGTTGACGAGGCAGAATATCGACGATGTGGCCAGCTACCTGCAGGCCTTGCCGAACCTGTAAGGCGGGCGGTGGTGGCGGCCTCGATCTGGGTTCCGGGCGATGGCGGCAAGGCAGCGCGCCACAATGTATGAAGCGAGCCGGCGCATGTTTGCCCGGCTTTGGTTGATCCCCGAACTGCAGCCAACTTTGCACCCCCGATGACCGTGAACACTCGCCAGTCCACCTCGAGCTTCAATTGGCGTTACACCCGCACCGCCATCGCCCTGCACTGGGGCATCGCGTTGCTCGTTGCCTTCATTGCCGCGCTCGGCTTGTACATGATGTCGATCGAAGACGAGCCCGGTAGCGGCTGGTACTTCAACCTGCACAAGTCGCTTGGCATTGCGATGGCGATGCTTCTTGTGGCGCGCCTTGGCTGGCGCCTGATGAACACGCCAGAGCCCCTGTCCGACGCGATCCCGAAGTGGCAACGCCAACTCTCGCGTGCCACGCAATGGCTGCTCTACCTGCTGATGGCGCTCGTGCCGGTCGCTGGCTACATCGGTGCCTCGTACACCAAGAAGGGCGTGCAGTGGTTCGGGCTCGCCACCCCGCAGTGGGCTCTGCCTGACCATGACCGCGCCGAGCAGTTCTTCGACATCCATTCAGCGCTGGTCTGGGTGCTTGTGGCATTCGTCGGCCTGCATGTATTGGGCGCCCTTAAACACCTGCTGATCGACCGCGACGGCGTGTTCCAGCGCATGC
Organism: Burkholderiales bacterium; assembly: GCA_947474415.1. GTDB lineage: Bacteria > Pseudomonadota > Gammaproteobacteria > Burkholderiales > Burkholderiaceae_C > LMDS01. Next base: position 3,359 of record CANJKD010000107.1, read on the forward strand.
TGTTCAAGCGCCGCCGCTAGCGCCGGCATCAACCATGCACAACGCTTCTGCCACCGACCTCCCGGCCGCCGACGCCGCCGAACTCGTGCGCGCCCTCGCCCGGCGCGAGGTCAGCGCCATCCAACTCTGCGACGCCGCCATCGCCTGCTTCGAGCAGCGCGACGGCGCCATCAATGCCGTTGTCGTGCGCGCCTGCAGGCGCGCTTCCGTGAACTGTTCGAGGCCTGGGACCTTGTCCTGATGCCGGCCTTCGGCACGGCCGCCTTCAAGCATGTGGATGAACCCGCGTGGGGCCGCCCCGTGTTGTCCATCGACGGCTACGACACGGCGTATGGCGATCAATCGGCCTGGGCCGGCATTGCCAGCTTCGTCGGCCTGCCCGCGACGGTGGCGCCTGTGGCGACCACCGCCGAAGGTCTGCCGATCGGCGTGCAGATCTTCGGCCCAATGTTCGGCGACCGCACCACGATCGCGGCTGCCGGCTGGCTGGCGGCGTTGCATCGCTGAGGCTGAGGCTTGCGGGTGCGGCCAGCGCCGTACGGGCTCCTAAAATGGCCCGCGCCGGGCAGATCAACCCCATGCCGCAGCCAATCGCCATGAACACACCGCACATCGTTGGCTGGGGTCACACCCCGTTCGGCAAGCTCGACACGCTCGATCTCGAACAACTGCTGCGCGACGCCGCGCTGCCGGCCATTGACAGCGCCGGGCTGGAGCCGTCCGACATCGACGGCATCTTCATCGGCCACTTCAACGCCGGCTTCGTGCGCCAGGACTTCAGCGGCGCGATGGCCGCAGTGGCAATTCCCGCATTCCGCCACACGCCCGCCGTGCGCCTGGAGAACGCCTGCGCCACCGGCTCGGCGGCCATCTGGGCGGCGCTGGATGCCCTGGCCAGCGGCCGCGTCATGCGCGCGTTGGTGGTGGGCATGGAGAAGATGAACACATTACCGAACGCGCAGATCGGCGCGACGCTGCTGAAGTGCTCTTACGTGAAGGAGGAAGGCGACACGCCGGGCGGCTTCGCGGGCGTGTTCGGCAGCATTGCGCAGCAATACTTCGAGCGCTTCGGTGATCAGTCGGACGCGCTCGCGGCGATCTCGGCCAAGAACCACCGCAACGGAGTGGCCAACCCGTTCGCCCACATGCAGCGCGATCTCGGCTTCGAGTTCTGCCGCCACCCGTCCGACAAGAACCCCTTCGTGGCCGGGCCGTTGAAGCGGTCCGACTGTTCCCTGGTGTCGGACGGCGCGGCTGCGCTGGTGCTGTCGCTGGAGCCGATTTCCGGCGCGTTGGTGGCGCCGGTCCGATGGCGCTCGCGTACGCAGGTCAACGATTTCCTGCCGCTGTCGCGCCGCGACCCAACGCGCTTCGAAGGTGCCGCATTGGCCTGGGGCCGGGGCCTGGTGGAGGCGAGGGTTTCCTTGACCGACCTGCACTTCGTCGAGACCCACGACTGCTTCACGATCGCCGAAATGCTGGAGTACGAAGCCATGGGCCTGGCACCCCATGGCCGGGGCGCGCGGGTCATCCTCGATGGCGTATCACGCAAGGATGGCAAGCTGCCGGTCAACCCATCGGGCGGCCTGAAGTCGCGCGGCCACCCGATCGGCGCCACCGGCGTATCGCAGCATGTGATGGCGGCGATGCAGTTGTCTGGCACAGCCGGAGCGATGCAGGTCGAAGGCGCGAGGCTTGGCGCCGTGTTCAACATGGGTGGCGCGGCCGTGGCCAACTACCTCAGCGTGCTGGAGGCGGTTTGAGCGACGCCAGTGACACCGATGACACCCGCGACGCCGGCCGCGTTCAGGTGATGAACCTCGGGCAGTTGCTGAAGCACACCGCCCGCCTGCACCGGCAGCAGCCGGGGCTGATCCTCGGTGACCGTCAGTGGACTTGGCAAGAGATCGACCGCCGTGTCGACGCGATGGTCAGCGCGCTGCGCGCCAGCGGCGTGCGCCAGGGCGACCGCCTCCTCGTGCAGTCGCGCAACAACCTGCAGATGTTCGAGAGCTGCTGGGTTGCGTTCCGGCTCGGCTGCGTCTGGGTGCCGGTCAACTTCCGGCTCACGCCACCTGAGGTCGCCTACCTTGGCGCCGCAAGCGGTGCCAAGGTGATGATTGCGGAGACGATCTTCGCCGACCATGTGGCGGCCGTGCGGGCCGCAGCGCCTGCGCTTTCGCAGGTGGTCTGGATCGGTGACGCGGCAGACGCTGAATACAGAGGCGAACCCGCAGGCGAACCGTCGTACGAAGATCTGGTGCGGCGGCACCTCGGTGACAGCCCGCCAGCCGCCGTGGTCACCCCCGGCCACCCGCTCTGGTTCTTCTACACCTCGGGCACCACCGGCCGCCCGAAGGCCGGCGTGCTGACGCACGGGCAGCTGGCCTTCGTCGTCACCAACCACCTCGCCGACCTGATCCCCGGCACCACCGAGCAAGACCGTTCCATCGCGGTGGCGCCGCTCTCGCACGGCGCCGGTATTCATGCGCTGCTGAACGTCGCGCGCGGCGCCGCGACGGTACTGCTGCCGGGCGAGAAACTCGACCCGGCGCGGGTCTGGCAACTCGTGGAACAGCACCGCGTCAGCAACCTGTTCACGGTGCCCACGATCCTGAAGATGCTGGTGGAGCACGAGGCCGTCGACCGCTTCGACCATGGCTCGCTGCGCTACGTGATCTATGCCGGTGCGCCGATGTACCGGTCTGACCAAAAGCTCGCGTTGCGCAAGCTCGGCCGCGTGCTGGTGCAGTACTTCGGCCTCGGTGAAGTGACCGGCTGCATCACCGTGCTGCCACCCCACATGCACTCGGAAGACGACACCGACCCGGACGCGAATATCGGCTCCTGCGGCCGCCCGCGCACCGGCATGGAAGTTGCCATCCTCGGCGATCAACTCCAGCCGCTGAAACCCGGCGAGGTGGGCGAGATCTGCTGCCGGGGGCCGGCCGTCTTCGCTGGCTACCACGCCAACCCGGAGGCCAGCGAAAAGGCCTGCCGCGGCGGCTGGTTCCACACCGGCGACCTGGGCCGCATGGACGAACGCGGCCTGCTCTACATCACCGGCCGCGAGTCCGACATGTACATCTCTGGCGGCTCGAACGTTTACCCGCGCGAGGTCGAGGAAGTGCTACTCACGCACCCCTGCGTTGCCGAGGTGGCTGTGCTAGGCGTGCCGGATCCGAAGTGGGGCGAGATCGGCGTGGCAGTGGTGGTGCGCCGCGAAGGGACACCGCCGGTCGACGAAGCCAGTCTTCTTGCGCATCTGGAAGGCCGCTGTGCCCGTTACCGCTGGCCGCGGCAGGTGTTCTTCTGGGATGCCTTGCCGAAGTCGGCCTACGGCAAGATCACAAAGAACGATGTTCGACGCATGCTCATCGAACGCGGCGAGTTGGAACGCTGGCCGCCCGGGGAGGCGGCAGCGTTGTCGACTACTTGACCGGTGCAGGTGCAGCTGCAGCTGCCGGCGCATTTGCCGGCGCGGGCGTGGCGGCTTTCGCTTGCGCGTTCTCGGCAGCCATCGGGTGCCGCTCGGCGAACCGCTTCTTTGCGGCGGCCTGTTGTTCGGGCGGCATCGCGTCGTACCTGGCCTTCATCTTCTCTTTGGCGGCGGCCTTCTCTTCCGGCGTCATCTTCTGCCACTTTTCTTTCATGGCTTCGCGATGCTCATCCGTCGCCGCATGGACGGGGGCCAGCGCGAACAGGCCGGTCGAGAGGGCGACGAGCGCAGCGATCAGGGTCTTCTTCATGGCGCAGTTCCTTGGGGTGTGACTGGGTGCGGTTCGGGAGTGAATGCGCGTCCCGGGGGATGGGCGTGATGGTCACATTAATGTGCCAGATATCCAGGCGGTTGACCCGCGCGGCAGGTTACGCCACGTGAAGTTTTGTGCGGCGCGAAGGCCCGCCGTTTTGCACCCCAGGTCACGTTCGCACAGCGGCAGGCTGGGCAAATGGTGTAAGTTCTGCGGTAGCGGCGCTTGTGCCCGCTCGCCCATCACATGCCCCCACAAGGATCACCCATGTTTC
>CANJKD010000108.1 GCA_947474415.1 Burkholderiales bacterium
CGCCGGCGTGCCCGCCGAAGTGGTGCAGCACACGATGGTGCTTGAGTACAACAACCTCGCCCAGCTCGAAGAAGCGTTCCAGTTGCACGGCGACAGCCTCGCCTGCGTGATGATCGAGCCGATCGCCGGCAACATGAACTTCGTGCGCGCCTCCGTGCCCTTCATGAAGCGCCTGCGCGAACTGTGTTCTCAGCATGGCGCGCTGCTCGTGTTCGACGAGGTCATGACCGGCTTCCGGGTCGCGCTCGGCAGTGCACAAAGCCTGTACGCCCGCGCCATCCCCGGCTTCGAACCCGACATCAGCGTGTTCGGCAAGGTGATCGGTGGCGGCATGCCGCTGGCCGCCTTCGGTGCCAAGCGCGCGGTGATGGAGCAGCTCGCACCGCTTGGGCCCGTCTACCAGGCCGGCACCTTGTCGGGCAACCCGGTGGCTACCGCCTGCGGCCTAGCGACGCTGCGCGAGATCCGCAAGCCCGGCTTCTTCGAGGCGCTGGGTGCCAGCACGCGATCACTCGTCGACGGCTTGCTCGGGGCCGCCAAAGAGGCCGGTGTGCCAATGGTCGCCGACAGCGAAGGCGGCATGTTCGGCTTCTTCTTCGGCAGCGAACTGCCGCACACCTACAGCCAGGTGTTGGCGACCGACAACGACCGCTTCAACCGTTTCTTCCATGCCATGCTGGACCGCGGCGTGTACTTCGCCCCGGCGATGTACGAGGCCGGGTTCGTCAGCGCCGCGCACGCGCCGGCCGACATCGCCGCCACGGTCGCGGCGGCGTGCGAAGCCCTGCGGCGTTGATCGCCAGCCGTCGCTGAAGGGGTGCCGAAAACAGCTCGCCGCAGGCGCCGTAGCGGCTCCTAGAATCATCCGATGCACATCCACATCCTCGGCGTCTGCGGCACCTTCATGGGCGGCCTGGCCGCGCTGGCGCGCGAAAGCGGCCACACCGTGACCGGCTGCGACGCGAACGTCTACCCGCCGATGAGCGACCAATTGCGCGCACTGGGCATCGAGCTGCTGGAAGGCTATGACGCTAGCCAGTTGGCGCTGCAACCCGAGCTGTTCGTGATCGGCAACGTCGTGACACGCGGCAACCCGCTGATGGAAGCCATCCTGAACGCCGGCGCGCCCTATACCAGCGGGCCGCAATGGCTGGCCGACAACGTACTGCAGCGCCGCCACGTGCTGGCGGTGGCCGGCACCCACGGCAAGACCAGCACCACCGCCATGCTCGCTTGGGTGCTTGACCAAGCCGGCCTGCGGCCGGGCTTCCTGGTCGGCGGCGTGCCGCTGAACTTCGGCGTTTCGGCGCGCCTGGGCCACGTCGCCGATGCCTCGCCCTTCGTCATCGAGGCCGACGAATACGACACCGCCTTCTTCGACAAGCGGAGCAAGTTCGTCCACTACCGGCCGCGCACTGCGATCCTGAACAACCTCGAATTCGACCACGCCGACATCTTCGATGATCTGGCCGCGATCGAGCGCCAGTTCCACCACCTGGTGCGCACCGTGCCCGGCCTGGGCCGGCTGGTCGTGAACGCGCGCGAGGAAAGCCTCCAGCGCGTGCTGGGCTTGGGCTGCTGGAGCGAAGTGCAACGTTTCGGCGCACGCAAGGAAGAACCCGGTGCGCTGCGCGCCCGTGGCGAGCCGCATGCCTTCGACGTGCTGCGCGGCAGCCTGAAGATCGCCCGCGTGGAGTGGCCCTTGCTCGGCGAGCACAACCAGCTGAACGCGCTGGCCGCCATTGCCGCCGCTGAACATGCGGGCGTCGCACCCGACGTGGCGGCCAAGGCGCTTGCCAGCTTCCAGAACGTGCGCCGCCGCCTTGAATTGCTCGGCGAGGTGGCGGGCATTGCGATCTACGACGACTTCGCCCACCACCCGACCGCCATGCGCAGCACGGTGAACGGGCTGCGCCGCAAGATCGATGCGTCGCCCGCCGCCCGCAAGGGCCAGCGCCAGCGCATCCTCGCCGTGTTCGAGCCGCGCTCGAACACGATGAAGCTGGGTGCGATGAAGGCGCAGCTGCCATGGTCGCTCGAAGAGGCCGACCTGTCGTTCTGCCACAGCGGTGGCCTGGGCTGGGACGCGGTTCAAGCGCTCGCGCCGCTCGGCAAGCTGGCAGTGGTGTGCGACACGGTCGATGCCCTGGTGCAACGCGTTGTGGCCGCCGCGCAGCCGGGTGACCACATCCTGTGCATGAGCAACGGCGGCTTCGGCGGTGTGCACGCCAAACTGCTGGGAACGTTGGCGAAGGCCCGCACCTGACACGCGCGATGACTCACGCGGCATCGCGAGGGCAGCAGGCCCAGGCCACGAAGCGAGCGACAAGTCACCTGCTCTACCTGCACGGCTTTCGCTCGTCCCCGCAGTCGATGAAGGCGCGCCTGACCGCCGCCTGGCTGGCACGGTACCGGCCCGACATCCACTGGTGGTGCCCGCAGCTTCCGCCCTCACCGGCCGAGGCGTTCGCGATGTTGAACGAGCGCCTCGCCACCTGGCCCGCTGCGCAGAGCGCCGTCATCGGTAGCTCGCTCGGCGGCTTCTACGCCACGGTGATCGCCGAGCGATTCGGCCTGCGTGCGGTGCTGCTCAATCCGGCAGTTAGCCCGGCGCGAGATCTCGAAAAGCACATCGGCAAAACAACCGCCTGGCACAGCGATGAACGCTTCTTTTTCCGGCCCGAATTCATCGCCGAGTTACAGGCCATAGCGCCCGCCGCGCTGACGCACCGGGGCCGCTACTTGGCGATCATCGCGAAGGGTGACGAGGTGCTGAGCTGGGTCGAGATGAGCGAGCGCTACGCGGGCTGCCGGATCAAGCTGCTCGAAGGCGGCGACCACGCACTTGGCGATTACGCCACGCACCTGTCCGACGTGACGGGCTTCCTTAGCCTGGACCAGCCCGCTACCAGTGGATGAGGGTCCAAACCACGCGGCCCCAGACCTCGATGTTGAACCACGTCAGCCCGGCCAGGTAGGTGCCGCGGCGCAAGCTGCGTGCACGCTCCAGCCAGAGCGGAATGTCGAGTGCCAGGAACAGCAACAGGCTCAGCACCGAACCGGCCGCCAGCAGAGCGAAAATGATGCCGATGATCCAGCGGAACACGATCATCGGCGTGGGCTCACAGAATCACCGCGAGGCGCTCGAGAACGAGCACGGCGAAAAACCCGAGCCCGGCGATCACCGTCCACTTGACGATGCGCACGCCGTACACGCGGTAGCGCTTCTGGCCGGTGCCCACGAACATCGCGAGGCACACCAGCCCCGACACCAACAGCAGCAGCACGACCCAACGAAAGATCAGCATCGGGCTGCGGCGCTCGGGCAAGAGCCACCGAACCTGTCGCGCGCCGCCTTGCAAATCACCGCGCACCTCACCATGCCGGCGCCAGTTCGGCCAGCCCGGCCGGGGCGCTCTGCGCGTCGTCGAACGTGACGATCTCGTGGCTGGCGGGGTCAGCCAGCACCGCGCGGAGCAGTTTGTTGTTCAACGCGTGCCCCGACTTGAACGCGCTGTACGCGGCCAGCAGCGGGTGGCCGGCCAGGTACAGGTCGCCGATGGCGTCGAGCATCTTGTGCTTCACGAATTCATCGTCGTAGCGCAGGCCGTCGGCGTTCAACACCTTGTACTCGTCGAGCACGATCACGTTGTCCATGCTGCCGCCCCGGCCCAAGCCGCGGGCCCGCATGGTTTCCACCTCTTTCGTGAAGCCGAAAGTGCGGGCGCGCGCGATCTCGTGCTTGTAGCGGCCCGAGGCCATGTCGAACTCGACGCGCTGGCCCGTCAGGCTCACGGCCGGGTGGTCGAACTCGATCTCGAACGCGAGCTTGTAGCCCTCGAACGGGTCGAGACGCGCCCACTTCAGCGTGGCGCCCGCCCCTTCGCTCACCTCCACCGGCTTCAGGATGCGCATGAAGCGCTTCGGCGCGTTCTGCAACTCGATGCCGGCGCTTTGCAGCAGGAACACGAACGAGGCCGCCGAGCCGTCGAGGATAGGCACCTCGTCGGCCGTGATGTCGATGACGAGGTTGTCCAGGCCCAGCCCACAGCAGGCCGACAGCAGGTGCTCGATGGTCGCCACCTTCGGGCCACCGGGGTCGCCGCCGGCCGAGATGGTGGTGGCCATGCGGGTGTCGCAGACCGACAGCGCGGTGGCCGGAATGGCCACCGACAGCGGCAGGTCGACGCGCCGAAACACGATGCCGGAGTCAGCCGGTGCCGGACGCAGGGTCAGCTCGACACGCTCGCCGCCATGCACGCCCACGCCGACGGCGCGGGTGATGGACTTGAGGGTGCGTTGGGCGAGCATCGGACGATTCTAGGTGGCAACCCGCAGCCTCACCTGCGGGTCTCAGCCACTCCATCCGCTCAGTCGGCCTGCTTGCGCAGGAACGCCGGGATCTCGATCTCGTCCATGCCGTTGCTCGCCAGCGCGTCGACCTTCGCCGCCGCGGTGCGGCCGTTGCGCCACACGCTCGGCGTGGTCAGTGCGCTGTAGTCGTGGTGCGGCGCCATGCCGGACATCGGCTGGCTCAGCGCGTTCTGCAGGATCGGCAGGTCGTGCGTGCCGGTGCGCTGCAGCGGCTGCTGGCTGTGCACCATCACGATCGGCGCCTGGGCGCGGCGGGCCGGCGACAGGCCGGTCGCGATCACGGTCACGCGCAGCTGGTCGCCCAGGCTTTCGTCGTACGCGGTGCCGTAGATCACGTGCGCATCGTCGGCCGCATAGCGCCGGATGCAGTTCATCGCGTTGCGGCTCTCGGCCAGCTTGAAGGTGTTGCGATTTGCCGCGATCAACACCAGCACGCCACGCGCGCCCGACAGGTCGATGCCTTCCAGCAGCGGGCAGGCCACGGCCGCCTCTGCCGCCTTGGTGGCACGGTCAGGGCCGCTGGCTTGGGCCGTGCCCATCATTGCCTTGCCCGGCTCGCTCATCACCGTCTTCACGTCTTCGAAGTCGACGTTCACCAGCCCCGGCATGTGGATGATGTCGCTGATGCCGCCGACTGCGTTCTTCAGCACGTCGTTGGCGTGCGCGAATGCCTGGTCTTGCGTGATGTCGTCGCCCAGCACGTCGAGCAGCTTGTCGTTCAGGATCACGATCAGCGAGTCGACGTTCGCTTCCAGTTCAGCCAACCCGGCGTCGGCAGACTTCATGCGACGGTTGCCTTCGAACTCGAACGGCTTGGTGACCACGCCGACCGTCAGAATGCCCATTTCCTTCGCGATGCGCGCAATCACCGGCGCCGCGCCGGTGCCGGTGCCGCCACCCATGCCGGCGGTGATGAACAGCATGTGCGAGCCGTCGATGGCCTGGCGGATGCGGTCCACTGCCTCTTCGGCTGCGGCCTTGCCGGCCTCGGGCTTGGCGCCCGCGCCCAGGCCGGTGGTGCCGAGCTGGATCAGCTCGTGCGCGGCCGAGCGGTTCAGCGCCTGCGCGTCGGTGTTGGCGCAGACGAACTGCACGCCCTGCACGCCCTGCGTGATCATGTGCTCGACCGCATTGCCGCCGCCACCGCCCACGCCGATCACCTTGATCTGGGTGCCCATGCTGAACTCTTCGATCATTTCGATGGTCATTTTTCTCTCTCCTGAAAATGTTGCAGTTGCCGTTGTGTGGTGTGTATCGTTCAAAACCCGCTTCGACTTCGTCGCTTGCCGCGATCAGGACAACTTGCGCCGCCCGTTGTGCTGTGCTGGGCCGCGCCTTGTGGTGGGTCACGGCTGGCAAAGGACAACTCACGCACCGCAGAGGCGCAGAGAACGCGGAGTGACGCAGAGAAGACCTGAGTGTTTTCTTCTCTGCGAAACCTCTGCGCCCTCTGCGCCTCTGCGGTGCGTGAGTGGTCTCTTGTGTTCATGGTGTCAAGCCTCAGAAGTTGCCCAGGAACCAGTCTTTGGCGCGCCCGAACCAGGTCTTCACCGAGCCCGCCTGCTGGGCCGCGCGCATGCCGCGCGAGCGGGCGATGCGCGCCTCTTCGAGCAAGCCCATCACGGTGGCCGAGCGCGGGTTCGCGACCATGTCGTACAGCGCGCCGTGGTAGTTCGGGATGCCTTTGCGCACGGGCTTGAGGAAGATGTCTTCGCCCAGCTCCACCATGCCCGGCATCACCGCCGCGCCGCCGGTGATGACGATGCCGCTCGACAGCAGCTCTTCATAGCCGCTCTCGCGGATCACCTGGTGCACGAGCGAGTAGATCTCCTCGATGCGCGGCTCGATCACGCCGGCCAGCGCCTGGCGACTCAACATGCGCGGCGGGCGGTCTCCCAGGCCCGGCACTTCGAGCTGATCGGCCGGGTCGGCCAGCAACTGCTTGGCCACGCCGTACTCGATCTTGATTTCCTCGGCGTCCTTGGTCGGCGTGCGCAGCGCCATTGCGATGTCGCTGGTGATCAGGTCACCGGCAATCGGGATCACCGCCGTGTGGCGGATCGCGCCGTCGGTGAAGATCGCCACGTCGGTGGTGCCGGCACCGATATCGACCAGCGCCACGCCCAGGTCCTTCTCGTCGTCGGTCAGCACCGCGTGGCTCGACGCGGATGGGTTCAGCACCAGCTGGTCCACTTCCAGGCCGCAGCGCCGCACGCACTTGACGATGTTCTCGGCCGCGCTCTGCGCGCCGGTGACGATGTGCACCTTCACCTCGAGTCGCCCGCCGCTCATGCCGATCGGCTCCTTCACCTCATGGCCGTCGATCACGAATTCCTGCGGCTCGACCAGCAGCAGCCGCTGGTCGTTCGGGATGTTGATCGCCTTCGCGGTCTCGACAACCCGGGCCACGTCGATCGGCGTCACTTCCTTGTCGCGCACGATCACCATGCCGGTGCTGTTCTGGCCGCGAATGTGGCTGCCGGTGATGCCGGTGTAGACCCGCGTGATCTTGCAGTCGGCCATCATCTCGGCCTCTTTCAGCGCCTGCTGGATGCTCTGCACCGTGGCGTCGATGTTCACCACCACGCCGCGCTTCAGGCCGTGCGTGGGCGCGCTGCCGAAGCCGGCGATGCGCAACTCGCCGCCCGGCATCACCTCGGCCACCACCACCATGATCTTGGCGGTGCCGATGTCGAGGCCGACCACCAGATCCTTGTATTCCTTGGCCATGTGCGTTGTTCCTGCTGTTCGCTGTTCGCGGTTCTTGTGGTTGCTTGCTTGTGGGCTGCCGTGCCTACTTGCGGGCCGGCTTGGCTGCCGCGCCATCCGCCGAGGTCAACACGCCCTTGAGCCGCACCGCATAGCCTTCGCTGTGGCGCAGGTCGGCGTACTGAAGCGGCCGCCGGTAGCGCTGCGTCACCTGCGTCAGCGTGGCCGCGAAGACCTGGGTGCGCGCGACGACTTCGTCGTCGCCGCCGCGCCCG
>CANJKD010000109.1 GCA_947474415.1 Burkholderiales bacterium
GAAGGCGCTCGGCGCCGTCGCCGCCACGGTCGCCGTCGCCGGCATGGCCTACGGTGCCTACTGGGCGCTGGTGCTGAACCATTTCGAATCGACCGACAATGCCTATGTGCAGGGCAACGTGGTGCAGATCACCGCGCAGGTCGGCGGCACCGTCGTCGCGATCAACGCCGACGACACCGACCACGTGAAGGCCGGGCAACTGCTCGTCAAGCTCGACCCCGCCGATGCGCAGATCGCCCTCGACCAGGTCGAGGCACAGCTCGCGCAAACCGTGCGCGAAGTGCGCACGCTGTATGCCAACAACGGCACGCTGAAGGCCCAGATCGCGCTGCGCGAAGCCGACCTGGCCCGTGCCCAGAGCGATGTGCTGCGCGCACAAGACGACGTCGCGCGGCGCTCACCGCTGGTGGCCACCGGCGCGGTGGGCAAGGAAGAATTCAACCACGTGAGCTCGGCGCTCGCGGCCTCGAAGAGCGTCGTGGCGGCGGCGCAGTCGGCGGTGATCGCGGCGCGCGAGCAGCTCAGCTCGAACCAGACGCTGACCGACGGCATCAAGGTCGATCAGCACCCGAACGTGCTGCGCGCTGCGGCCCGGGTGCGCGAGGCCTATCTGGCGATGAAGCGCGCCGACCTGCTGGCGCCGGTCGACGGCTATGTCGCGAAGCGCAGCGTGCAGCTCGGCCAGCGCGTGCAGGCCGGTGCGCCGCTGATGTCGGTGATCGCGCTCGAGCATGTGTGGGTCGAGGCGAACTTCAAGGAAAGCCAGCTGAAGAACCTGCGCCTCGGCCAGCCGGTGACGCTGGAAGCCGATGTCTACGGCCGCCACGTCGACTACCACGGCGTGATCGACGGGCTGGGAGCGGGCACCGGCGCCGCCTTCGCGCTGCTACCGGCGCAGAACGCCACCGGCAACTGGATCAAGGTGGTGCAGCGCGTGCCGGTGCGGATCTCGCTCGACCCGAAGGAACTGGTCGATCACCCGCTGCGCGTGGGACTGTCGATGGAGGCGAAGGTCGATGTGAGCAAGACCGACGGCCGCATGCTGGCCGACGCCGCGCGTGCCACCAAAGTGGCGCAGACGAATGTGTTCGACCAGAACAACAGTGCCGCCGATGAAGAGGTGCGCAGGGTCATCAACCTGAACGGCGGGCAGGTCGGCAAGGTCGATGTGGCGCGCGAAGCTCGCCGGGCCTCGACGCATGCCGCAGTGGCGGTGGCCACCCCGGCCGCGTCGTTCACCTCTGCTGCTGCCGCCTCGGTGGCCACGCTTGCTGCCGGCAACGCGTCGTCCGCGACCCGTCTGAAGTGATGCGCGGGAGGCGCTGAACATGACGTCCACCACTGGCGCGCTGCCGGACGCGAATGGCGCCTTGAGCGCGCCCGCTGCGCCGCCGGCCCCCAGCCCCGCCGCAGGCCGCCCGCCGGCCTTCCAGCCGCTCACCGGCAGCGAACTGGTGCTGGGCACCATCGCCCTGTCGCTCGCCACCTTCATGAACGTGCTCGACACCTCGATCGCGAACGTGTCGATCCCGGCCATCTCTGGCGACATGGGCGTGAGCCCGGCGCAGGGCACCTGGGTCATCACCTCGTTCGCGGTCGCGAATGCGATCTCGGTGCCGCTCACCGGCTGGCTCACGCAGCGCTTCGGCCAGGTGCGGCTGTTCACGGCCAGCGTGCTGCTGTTCGTGATCGCCTCGTGGTTGTGCGGGCTGGCGCCTAACATCGGATCGCTGATTGCGTTCCGCGTGCTGCAAGGCCTGGTGGCCGGGCCGATGATCCCGCTGTCACAAACCCTACTGCTCGCCAGCTACCCGGCCGCGAAGGCAGGCACGGCGATGGCGATGTGGGCCATGACGGTTCTGGTCGCGCCGGTCGCCGGGCCCCTGCTCGGCGGCTGGATCACCGACAACATCGCGTGGCCCTGGATCTTCTACATCAACATCCCGGTCGGCATATTCGCGGCCGGGCTGACCTGGTCGATCTACCGCAAACGCGACCCCGGGCCGCGGCGCGTGCCGCTCGACGTGGTGGGCCTGGGCTTGCTGGTGCTGTTCGTCGGCGCGATGCAGATCATGATCGACAAGGGCAAGGAACTCGACTGGTTCGCCTCGGGCCAGATCGTCACGCTGGCCGTGGTGGCGGTGGTGAGCTTCCTGTTCTTCCTGGCCTGGGAGCTGACCGAAAAGCACCCGATCGTCGACCTGCGGCTGTTCGCACGGCGCAATTTCACGATGGGCACGCTTTCGCTGTCCGTTGCCTATGGCCTGTTCTTCGGCAACATCGTGCTGCTGCCGCTGTGGCTGCAGCAGTACATGGGCTACACCGCCACCTGGGCCGGCCTCGCCACCGCGCCGATCGGCATTCTGGCGATCATCCTGTCGCCATGGGTCGGCAAGAACGTGAGCCGCATCGACCCGCGCAAGCTCGCCTCGGTGGCCTTCATCGGCTTCGGTCTGGTGCTGTGGATGCGTTCCAACTTCAACGCCCAGGCCGACTTCATGACCATCCTGATCCCGACCGTTCTGCAGGGCGCGGCGATGGCCTTCTTCTTCATTCCGCTCCAGGCGATCGTGTTCTCGGGCCTCACGCCCGACAAGATGCCGTCGGCCGCCGGCCTGTCGAACTTCGTGCGGATCACGGCCGGCGCGGTCGGCACGTCGCTGTTCACCACGCTGTGGGAAAGCCGGGCCACCATGCACCATGCGCAGCTCACCGAGACCGTGAACCGCGGCAACGACGCGGCGGTGCAGACCATCGCCCAGCTCATGGCCAGCGGCCTGAACCACGAGCAGGCACTGGCCAACATCAACCGCATGATCGACCAGCAGGCCTACACGATGGCCGCGACCGACCTGTTCTACCTGTCGTCGATGCTGTTCTTTGCGCTGATCGCGATGGTGTGGCTGGCCAAGCCCAAGCCGGGCGGCGCAGCGGGCGGGGGCGGCGCCCACTGAGCCGATTGAAAACCTCTCAGCGTTCCAGGCGCAAAGCAGCTTCTTCGCCGCCCCGGTTCACAAACGAAGCGCTGCCGCATAGCCGGTCATTTCGAGGTAGCCGCGCCCCAAGCGCCGGCCGTTCGCATCGCGCAACTCGCTCAAGCCTTCCCAGTAGATCGCGCCGCTGCTATTGCGGCTGTCGAGCTCCTGGTTGTCGAGCAGGGCGTTGACGCCGAATACGCCGGCCGGCGTCTCGATCTTCCACTGCACCGGGTAGCGCGCGCGTGAGCCGGCGCTTTCCCAAACCCGGCCCGGCGTGAAACGAACCTCGTCGGGCCCGAAGTTGCGCAGCGGCTGGCCAGCCGCGCGAAAGCTGCCGCCGGCATGCACGCTGCTGCCGTCGGCGCGGCGCAGGCGAAAGGCGGTGAGCGCGCTGCCATCGTCCAGGTTCATGCCGACCCAGTCCCAGCCCACCGCCGAGGCAGGCACGAAGGCGTCGCTCCACTCGTGGTCGAGCCAGGCACGGCCCTGCACGGCGATGGGCTTGCCGTCGAGCGTGAGCCTGCCCTGCGTGGCGAGTTGCGGCTCGCTGTAGTAGCGGCTGGTGTCGCCGGCCGCCGGGCCTTTTTGCGACACGCCGCCCACGCCTTGCAGCAGCACCGGCTGGGTCGCATCGAAGCTCAAGTCGAAGGCGAAGCCGGCGCTGTCACTGGAAACCTGCGCGGTATAGCGGCTGCGCGGTGGGCCGCCTGCTGTGGGTGTGCGGTTCAGTTGCCAGTCGCGCAGGCTGACGTGGGTTTCGCCGAGCCGCGCCTGCGCGATGCCGAAGCCGCTGCGCGCGATGCGCTGGTCGTGGCGCAGCCGGCCCTGTTCCAGGTCGGTCAACGCGGCGTGGGCGAACAGCAGTTGCGAGGGCGCGAAGCGGCTCGCCGGTGATGCGGCAGACGCCGCCGCCAAAGGTGCTGAAACACCGGTCGCGACGCGAAAGAACGTGACCTGGAAGCCCCACAGCCGCGCGCCGGATTCCAGGCAGCCGGTCACGTACCACCACTCGGTGCGGGTTTCCGGATGGGCGCCGAAGTCGGCCGGGAAGCGCAGGTCGGCAGGCGTGGCGGGCGCGGCGGCCGATGGCGCCGGCGTCTTGCCCTGCGCCTCGGCTTGGCCGTGCGCATCAGCGCACGTGAGCGCAGGCCAGCCGGCGAGCGTGAAAAGCAGCGAGCGTCGATCCATGGGAGGCGAGCATCGCACAGCGCCGGCCTTCGCGTCGACACCTCCGCGCCTTGCCCTGCCCGGCCGGGTGCCGGCCACCGACAGACCGTGCCTGAATCGCGCCGAATACTTGCCTGTTCCCAACCAGGAGTTCCCGATGCACCACGTCACCACCGCCGACCAGAGCAAGCTCTACATCAAAGACTGGGGCACCGGCCGCCCCGTCATCCTCATGCACGGGTGGCCGCTCTTGGCCGACAGCTGGGATGACCAGGCCATGGCGACTGCGAACGGGCTGCGCTGCTGCTGAAGATCGATGGTGGTTGCCGTGTGTCGTTCGAGCGCGTGTACCGGCTCACCAGCCGCCGGCGGTTCGGCATCGTGCTGCGGATCAACCGCGACCGGCCCGAAGCCGAAGAGGTGTCGCAGGAGGTTTGTGTGAAGGTCTGGCGCCAGTGCAGCCAGTTCGACGCGCGCCAGGGCGAGGCGATTCACTGGCTCGCCGGCATGCCGCACCATTCGGCCATCGACAGCCTGCGGCATCGCCAGCGCCGGCCGTTGGCCGTTCGCCGTTGGCCACGGCGCTGCCGCTGGCTAACGGTGAAGATGATGCGTATACAGGTCTGGTGTCGGGCTGGCCGGAGCCAATCAAGAACGTCATTCGCAAGCGTGCCGAACAGGCGGTGCACGCGGGCTTGTGCGCGCTGCCAGACGAGCAGCGTAAAAGCCTGATGCCGTCCTTCTTCGATGGCCTGACCCACCCCGAAATCGCGTTGCAGATGGCGCGTCCGCTGGGCACGGTGAAGAGCTGGGTGCGGCGCTCGCTGGCGGCATTGCGCCAGCCGCTGGACGGGCACCAGTAGGCGGGCCGCCGGCGGCAGT
Source organism: Burkholderiales bacterium (assembly GCA_947474415.1). Taxonomy (GTDB): domain Bacteria; phylum Pseudomonadota; class Gammaproteobacteria; order Burkholderiales; family Burkholderiaceae_C; genus LMDS01. The sequence continues at coordinate 5,028 of CANJKD010000109.1, forward strand.
GGCGGACAATGCCCGCCATGGCCAAGCCGATTCCCCGCCTCCTTCCTGCCGAAATCGCCCGCGTCATCGCGACGGCATGGGACGACCACCCGCCGTTCAACGCCGTGCTGGTGCAGCACGGCCTGACCGAAGGCCAGCTTGTGCAATTGCTCTAGCGCGAGCTGACACCGAACGCCTACAAGCTCTGGAAGGCGCGCGCAGCGGGAGCCAAGGCGGCTCCGGCTGCGCGCCGCCCGGTCGGGCGCACGCCGTTTCGCTGACGCGACGGCGAACCGGCGGGTGGCCGGCTGCACCGCCACCCGCCCGTGTCAGACGGCGACGGCCTGTTGGCGCGGCCGGGCCGTGAACCCGATCCCCGCCAACCCCGCGATCAGCGGGGCCCAGGTCTGAGGCTCGGGCACGGCCGCAGTGATGGCGCCGTGGTACGCGCCCATGCCGCCGGGCTTGCCATCGCCATCGAGCACCGCCCCGAACACCGTCAGCGTGAGCGGCATGTCGGCCGTCACATCGGCCTGGAACGCGAAGTCCATCTGCGTCGGGCCGGGAAAGAAGCTGAAGTCCTGCCCGTTCAGGCTGGCGCTGAAGAAGCTCACCGGGCCGCTCAGGCTGGCCAACACCACCGACACGTGACCCGCGAAGGCCTCGGGCAGGAAGCTGAAGGTGTCGATGAACAGGCCGTCGGCGAGCTGCGTGAATTCGCCGCTGTACATGCCGGGGCCGGTGGGCACCAGCACCACCGGGTCGGCCGCCAACGCCAGGCCGGCCGAGCCCGCGAGGGCGGCGGCGAGCAGAAGTTTTTTCAGTGTCATGGGAATGTTCCTTTCAGTGCTTCGGTGTGGCCTCACTTTGCGCCAGGGATGGGGGTGTTGAGGTACGGGAAGCCGGCCAGCAGCGGCCGCGTGGCCTGGTCCACCGCGTCGTGCAGCTTGAAGGCGGTGGCGCCCAGCGGCACGGCGGCCGGCTTGCAGGCCGGGCCGAAGCCGAGCGCGTCGGTGTTGCCGTTGGCCATGCACAGGCCGCCCATCATCGCCACCAGCGAGATGTCGACCACGCCGTCTTTCGGGCGCCGGCCGTTCGGGTAGCCCGCAAAGTCGGTGCCGTTCGTCAGCAGGCTGCCGACGATGCCGAGCCGGTTCTGGGCCGCGAACGGCACTGCGGCGATCGAGTTGTTCAGGCGCTGCATTTCCGAGGGCGTGATGGTGGCGAGCTGATTCACGCTCTTGATGCCGGTCAGGAAGGTGGTGAACAGGTCATTGCGGCCCGCGTTGCCGGGTGCCAGCGCGCCGGGCGCCTGGCCGAAGGCCACTTCGATGAGGGCCGGCAGTGTCGGGTTCGTCACGTAGTCGGCGAACTGGCCGTCGTCTTTCGGGCTGCTGCTGTTGAAGCGATCCTTGTCGGGCAGGCCGATCACCACTTCATTGACCAAGGGCATGCGCAGGCGCGACACCTGCGTCCAGGCGCCGCCCGGAATCACGGTGGTGCGGAAGCCCTTTGCCGGGGTCGGCGTGAGGTACTGGCCCTGGCGCAGGCTGGCAGTGGTCCAGCCGCCGATCACCGGGTTTGCGGCATCGGTGACGAGGCAGGCGGTGGGCACTTCGATTTCGAGCGCGGTGAAGTTCTTGTCGGCCAGGTCGTCGACGCCGGCCTGGATCAGCGGGATCGCGACCGACTTGTTCATGATCGGCAGCGCGATCGACTTCAACGCGTTCTTGAACTTGAACTGGAAGGTGATGTTTTCCTTCGCATCGCCGTTGTTATCGATGTGGATCGCGTACAGCGCATTCGGGTCGAGCGCGAAGAAGTTCGGCCCGCCATAGCCGTCTTGCAGCGGCCCGTAGTTGGCAATCAGCGTGACGAAGCCGCTGCGGCCCGGCTCGTAGCTGTTGAACATGTAGAAGTCGCTTGCGTCGACCTTCGGCTGGGTGGCCATGAACGGCGCTTCACGATGGCTCGACGCCTGAACGGGCGCGATGCAGGCACCCCCACACAAGGCGGCGACGAGCCGCAACAGGCGCGGTACTTTCAAGACGGTGGTGGTCATGCGGGGATCCTCGGGAGGGTTGTCTTCCGACGCGCCCAGGGCAAACGCCGTTTCGTGGGCGCGGCCTTCCGGCGTTTCCCTGCAGCGGCATACGCACGCTGCCAAGCGGCGAACACGCTCGTTCGATTTCGCTTCTATTGATCCGGCCCTGTGAAGTCTCAAGCCGCATAACGCACACGGCGGTCTTGAAAGTAGCTGATCACGCGCTCTGGAGTTCGTTCCAGCATGAGCATGTGCTCGTTGGCTGCGTCTCGTAACTTGA
>CANJKD010000110.1 GCA_947474415.1 Burkholderiales bacterium
CAACCAGCAGCCGCTGGGGCAGTTCAAGTTCAACGTCTGCACCAACCTGCCGTGCCAACTGCGCAATGGCCAGGAAGCCCTTGATCACCTGTGCAGCAGGCTCGGCGTCGAAGAGGGCGGAACCACCGCGGACGGCATGTTCACGGTGCAGAAAAGCGAGTGCCTGGGCGCTTGCGCCGACGCACCGGTGCTGCTCGTGAACGACCGCCAGATGGTGAGCTTCATGGACAACGCGAGGCTCGATGAACTGGTCGAGATGTTGAAGGCACACACCCCATGACTCTGCACTTTCGGGCCCGAGCGCCGGGCCGCCCCAAGCCGGGCCAGATCCCCTTGGGGGATCGCTTGCGGTACTCCGCGAGTGAGGGGCTGTCATGACTCTGGATTTATCGAAGTTTCAGGCGACGGGCACCGAGACCTGCTTCCACGACCGCCACATCGGCGCGCAGATCTACGACGGGCTCGATGGCAAGAACTGGAACTTGCGCGACTACGAAGCGCGCGGCGGTTACCAGGCCTTGCGCAAGATTCTGGCGGCCGGTGAAGTCGACGGCAAGCCGCTGGGCATGACGCCCGAGCAGGTCATCGCCGAGGTCAAGGCTTCCGGGCTGCGCGGGCGCGGCGGCGCGGGCTTCCCGACCGGCCTGAAGTGGAGCTTCATGCCGCGTATGTACCCAGGCCCAAAATACCTGGTCTGCAATTCCGACGAAGGCGAGCCGGGCACCTGCAAGGACCGCGATATCCTGATGTTCAACCCGCACATCGTCATCGAAGGCATGGCGATCGCGGCTTATGCGATGGGCATCAAGGTTGCCTACAACTACATCCACGGCGAGATCTTCGAGGTCTACGAGCGCTTCGAGGCGGCACTGGAAGAGGCGCGCGCCGCGGGTTACCTCGGCGACAACCTGCTCGGCTCCACGTTCAGCTTTCAGTTGCATGCGGCGCACGGCTTCGGCGCCTATATCTGCGGTGAGGAGACCGCCCTGCTCGAATCTCTGGAAGGCAAGAAGGGGCAACCGCGCTTCAAGCCGCCGTTTCCGGCCAGCTACGGCTTGTACGGCAAGCCGACCACCATCAACAACACCGAGACCTTTGCAGCGGTGCCCTGGATCATTCGCAATGGTGGTGAGCCCTATCTTGCAATCGGCAAGCCGAACAACGGCGGTACGAAAATCTTCTCGGTCGTCGGTGATGTGCAGAAGCCCGGCAATTTCGAGGTGCCGCTGGGCACGCCGTTCAGCAAACTGCTCGAACTCGCCGGTGGGGTGCGACCGGGCCGAACGCTGAAGGCTGTGATTCCGGGCGGTTCGTCGTCGCCGATCCTGCCGGCTGCGGTCATGAACGAGCTCACGATGGACTACGACGCCATTGCCAAGGCGGGCTCGATGCTGGGCTCCGGCGCGGTGATCGTGCTGGACGATACCCGCTGCATGGTCAAGAGCCTGCTGCGTTTGAGCTACTTCTACATGCACGAAAGCTGCGGCCAGTGCACGCCTTGTCGCGAAGGCACGGGCTGGCTGTATCGCATGGTCGACCGCATCGTCAAGGGCGAAGGACGTGCCGAAGACATCGACCTGTTGAACTCGGTGGCCGACAACATCCAAGGCCGCACCATCTGCGCGTTGGGTGACGCGGCGGCGATGCCGGTGCGCGCGATGATCAAGCACTTCCGCGATGAGTTCGCCTACCTCATCGAACACAAGACCGCCAAGGTCGCGGCATCTGTGGTCCAAAGAAGCGCCGCACAGTCCAAGCTGCTCCCCTCTGGGGGCGGACAGCGCGAAGCGATGGCCTTGGGGCCCAACAAGTCATGATTGAAATCGAACTCGACGGCAAGAAGGTTGAGGTGTTGGAGGGCAGCATGATCATGCATGCCGCCGACAACGCCGGCACTTACATCCCGCATTTCTGCTATCACAAGAAGCTCAGCATCGCGGCCAACTGCCGCATGTGCCTGGTCGATGTCGAGAAGGCGCCGAAGCCGATGCCGGCCTGTGCCACGCCCGTCACACAAGGCATGATCGTGCGCACGAAGAGCACGAAGGCGCTCCAGGCCCAGAAGGCCGTGATGGAGTTCCTGCTCATCAACCACCCGCTCGACTGCCCGATCTGCGACCAGGGCGGCGAGTGCCAGCTTCAGGATCTGGCAGTGGGCTATGGCGCGTCGAGCACGCGCTACAACGAAGAGAAGCGCGTCGTCTTTCACAAGAACGTCGGCCCGCTGATCTCGATGGCAGAGATGAGCCGCTGCATCCATTGCACCCGCTGCGTGCGCTTCGGCCAGGAAGTGGCCGGCGTGATGGAACTCGGCATGATCCACCGCGGCGAGCACTCGGAAATCACGACCGTGCTGGGCGAGACGATCGACTCCGAACTGTCGGGCAACATGATCGACGTCTGCCCGGTCGGCGCGCTCACCAGCAAGCCATTCCGCTACAGCGCCCGTACCTGGGAACTGTCGCGCCGCAAGAGCGTCAGCCCGCACGACAGCACGGGCGCGAACCTGATCATCCAGGTCAAGAACAACCAGGTGATGCGTGTCGTACCGCGTGAGAACGAAGACGTGAACGAGTGCTGGATCGCCGACCGAGACCGCTTCTCGTACGAAGCGCTCAACGGCTCCGAGCGGCTCACCGCGCCGATGATCAAGCATGCCGGGGTCTGGGCCACAGTCGACTGGTCGACGGCGCTCGATTACGTGGTACGCGGCCTGACGCAGATCTCGGTCGACCATGGCGCGAGCAGCATCGGCGCACTGGGTTCGGCCCATAGCACGGTCGAAGAGTTGCACCTGCTGGCGAAGCTGGTGCGTGGCCTGGGCAGCGAGAACATCGACCATCGCACCCGCCATGCCGAATTCGGCAGCAACGCTGGCATCCGGGCCGGCGGACCGCCTTCGGCCCGGTGGCTCGGCAGTTCGATCGCGTCGCTGTCGAAGCTTCAGCGCGTGCTGATTGTCGGCTCGTTCCTGCGCAAGGACCACCCGCTGTTCGCGCAGCGCATTCGCCAGGCCACGCGCAAGGGCGCGAAGGTGCACAGCATCAATGCCGCGCACGATGACTGGCTGATGTCGATGGCCTCGCAAACCAGCGTCGCCCCGAGTGGCTGGCTGCAGGCGCTTGCCGACGTGGCCACCGCCATCGGTGCCAGCACCGGTGTTGCCGCGCCACTGGCGGGCGTTGCTACCGAGGTGGCCCAGGTCATTGCGGCCTCGCTGCTCAGCGGCGAGCACAAGGCTGTCCTGCTCGGTAACGCGGCGGCGCAGCACCCGCAAGCCACAGCCCTGCTTGCACTCGCGAACTGGATCGGCGCGCAGTGCGGCGCCAGCATTGGCTACCTGACTGAGGCCGCCAACAGCGTTGGCGCGCAACTCGTCGGTGCGCTGCCCGGCGCGAGCGGGCTGAATGCCGGCCAGATGCTCGGCAGCATGAGCCTCGCTGGCAGCGCGTCGCTGAAGGCCTGCCTGCTGCTTAACATCGAGCCGACGCTCGATGCGGCGAACGCGGCGGCCGCCACGGCGGCGATGCAACGCGCCGAGATGGTCGTCGTGATGAGCCCGTTCAAGACCGCAGCGCACGATCTGGCCGACGTGCTGCTGCCAATCGCACCGTTCACCGAGACCTCGGGCACTTTTGTCAATGCCGAAGGGCGGGTGCAGAGCTTCCACGGCGTGGTTCGGCCGCTGGGTGAAACGCGGCCGGCCTGGAAGGTCTTGCGGGTGCTGGGCAACATGCTGGCGTTGCAGGGCTTCGATTTCGAGACCTCGGAAGACGTGCTTGCCGAAGCGCTCGGCGATCTGGCCACGATCCCGATGCGTCTGGGCAACCAGACAGGCGCTGCGGTCGATGACGCGGTAGCGGTTTTTGCGTCCTCGTGTTTGCCGTTGTCGGCGTTTGAACGCGTTGCCGACGTACCGATCTACGCCACCGATTCGCTGGTGCGTCGCGCCACGTCGCTGCAACTCACCGCCGATGCGCGCGCGCCAGTCGCGAGCCTGCCGCAGGTGCTGTGGAATCAGCTTGGGCTGGCACCGGGCGACGCGGTGCGCGTCTCGCAAGGCACGGGCCACGCCGTGCTGCCGGCGCGGCTCGACGCCACACTCGCCGCCAACGCGGTGCGGGTGCCGGCAGGTCACCCTGGCACTGCCGCGCTGGGCGCGATGTTCGGCGCCATCGAGGTCGAGAAAGCGTAAGGCGAAGCATGCTCGACACCGTCACCTCCTTCGGCGCATCACTGCTCGGCCCGTTCTGGCCGGTGGTCTGGTCCGTCGTCAAGATCGTCGCGCTCATCATCCCCTTGATGGTCTGCGTCGCCTACCTGACGCTCTGGGAGCGCAAGGCCATCGGCTGGAGCCAGGTTCGCCCGGGCCCGAACCGGGTCGGTCCATTTGGCCTGCTGCAGCCGATCGCCGATGCGGTGAAGCTGATCTTCAAGGAGATCATCGTCCCCACGGCGGCGAACAAGAACCTGTTCTTCCTCGGCCCGGTGATGACCATCATGCCGGCGCTGGCCGCCTGGGCAGTTGTGCCGTTCGGTCCCGATGTGGCGCTGGCGAACGTCAATGCCGGCCTGCTGTTCCTGATGGCGATCACCTCGATGGAGGTCTATGGCGTGATCATCGCCGGCTGGGCCTCGAACTCGAAGTACGCCTTCCTCGGCGCGCTGCGCGCCTCCGCGCAAATGGTCAGCTACGAGATCGCGATGGGCTTCGCGATGGTCGTCGTGCTGATGGTCAGCGGCAGCCTGAACATGACCGAGATCGTGATGGGCCAGGGGCGCGGCATGCTGGCCGACAAGGGGCTGACTTTCCTGTCATGGAACTGGTTGCCCTTGCTGCCGATCTTCGTCGTCTACTTCATCTCGGGCCTGGCCGAAACGAACCGGCACCCGTTCGACGTGGTGGAAGGCGAATCGGAAATTGTGGCCGGCCACATGGTCGAATATTCGGGCATGGCGTTCGCGATGTTCTTCCTTGCCGAATACGCGAACATGATTCTCATCTCCACGCTCGCCGTGGTGATGTTCCTCGGTGGCTGGCTTTCGCCCATCGACAGCACAGTGTTCAACTGGATACCGGGCTGGATCTGGATGGGGCTGAAGACCTTCTGCGTCGTGACGCTGTTCCTGTGGGTGCGTGCCAGTTTCCCGCGCTTCCGCTACGACCAGATCATGCGCCTGGGCTGGAAAATCTTTATCCCGGTCACACTGGTGTGGCTGGTCGTCGTCGGGCTGTGGATCCAGTCGCCATGGAACATCTGGAAGTGAAGAGGCGAACATGAGCACCACCGCATCCACGTCGACGCCGACACCCGTGAAAGACTTCTTCGCCAGCTTCCTGCTCGGCGAATTGTTCAAAGGGTTGATGTTGACCGGCCGGCATTTCTGGTCGCGCAAGATCACGATCCAGTTCCCTGAAGAGCGCACGCCGCAGTCGCCGCGTTTTCGCGGCCTGCATGCGCTGCGCCGCTATGAAAACGGCGAAGAACGCTGCATTGCCTGCAAGCTCTGCGAGGCGGTGTGCCCGGCCATGGCGATCACGATCGAAAGCGAAGTGCGTGACGACGGCTCGCGCCGCACCACCCGATATGACATCGACCTCACCAAATGCATCTTCTGCGGCTTCTGCGAAGAGAGCTGCCCGGTCGACTCGATCGTCGAGACCCACATCTTCGAATACCACGGCGAAAAGCGCGGCGACCTGTACTTCACCAAGGACATGCTGCTCGCGGTTGGCGACCGCTACGAAACCGAGATCGCCCAAGCCAAGGAGGCGGACGCCCCCTACCGCTGACATTCGCCACCGAGCCTCGCGGCTCAGGGCAGTGGCAGCAGGGCAGGGAGCCCCTCGCAAGCACACCATGAACATCGACACCGCGCTCTTCTACGTCTTCTCAGCCGTTCTGCTGTTCGCGTCGTTCTGCGTCATCACCGCGCGCAGCCCGGTCTATGCGGTGCTGTTCCTCGTGCTCGCGTTCTTCAACGCGGCCTGCATCTGGATGCTGCTGCACGCCGAGTTCCTTGCCATCGTTCTGGTGCTCGTCTACGTCGGCGCGGTGATGGTGCTGTTCCTGTTCGTCGTGATGATGCTCGACGTCGGCTCTGCGGCTTTGCGCGACGGCTTCTGGACGCACTTTCCGGTGGCGGCCCTGGTCGGTGTGGTCATCGCGCTCGAAATGGCCGCCGTGCTGCTGCCCGGCTTCCGTCTGACGGATGCGCCCGTGCCTGACGCTTTGGCGATGAAGCTCGGCAACACCAAGCTGCTCGGCATCGAGGTTTACACGCGGTACCTCTATCCGCTGCAAATCGCGGCCGTGCTGCTGCTGGTGGCGATCATTGCGGCAATCGCTCTGACGCTGCGCCGCCGCAAGGATTCGAAGTCGCAGAACCCGTCTGAACAGGTTCGGGTGCGAGCCGCCGACCGCCTGCGCATCGTGCAGATGAAAGCCGTGGTCGAAGCGCCGGACGGGGTCGCCCTGGCGGCTACCGCGCCGGGCACAGGAGACAAGAAATGAGCTTCGGCCCCATCACGCTCGGCCACTACCTTTCGCTGGGCGCCATCCTGTTCGCGATGTCCGTGATCGGCATCTTCTTGAACCGCAAGAACTTGATCGTGCTGTTGATGTGCATCGAACTGATGCTGCTCGCGGTGAACCTGAACTTCGTCGCCTTCTCGCACTACCTCGGCGACATGGCGGGCCAGGTGTTCGTGTTTTTCATCCTCACCGTTGCGGCGGCCGAGTCGGCCATCGGCCTGGCGATCCTGGTCGTGCTGTTCCGCAACCGCGCCACGATCAACGTCGATGAACTCGACGCCTTGAAGGGGTGAGCATGGACGTGAGACTTGGCCTGCGCACAGGCGAACGCCTTGCGAACGGACGGCGCGTCCTGCGCGATCCTGGGGTGGGAAACTAATTGATGTCTGCACAACTCTCCCAGAACGTGCTGCTCGCGGTGCCGTTGGCGCCGCTCGTCGGCGCCATCGCCGCCGGCCTGTTCGGCAAGACCATCGGGCGCAGCGGCGCGCACTGGATCACCTGCATCGGCGTCGCGATCTCGCTGGTCATATCGGTCCAGACCCTGCTCGCGGTGCTGGACGGCGCGCGTTTCAACGCCACGATCTACGAGTGGATGAACCTCGGCGGGCTGAAGATGGAGATCGGCTTCCTCGTCGACGGCCTGACCGCGATGATGATGTGCGTGGTGACCTTCGTGTCGCTGATGGTGCAC